>CAZQHA010000165.1:0-9273 GCA_964592795.1 uncultured Planctomycetaceae bacterium
TTGTACGGCGCCACCGGGCTTGGGATTCCGGTCTCGACGACTCACACGATCACCGGAGCGATCGTAGGCGTCGGCTCGACGCGCGGGATCCGCGCCGTGAAGTGGGGCGTCGCGACGCGCGTGGTCTGGGCTTGGGTGCTGACGATCCCCGCGGCGGCGCTCATCGGCGCGGTGACGTGGTGGACGCTCGCGCTGCTCGGTTGGGAGTGAATTCGGTTCGACTAGGATGAGGCCGATGCAGGACGGAATCCTCCGCGCGGCGGCTGCGCTGGCGCTCCTCTTCTCCGGCTGCGCGGACGAGGACGGGGCGTCGGAACGGCTGTCCGCCGTCCTCATCACCCTCGACACGACGCGCGCGGACGTCCTGGGGTGCTACCGCGGCCTGCCGGGGATCACGCCGAACCTCGACGCGCTCGCGAAGGAGTGCGTCGTGTACGACGCCGCGCGCAGCGTCGCGCCGCTGACGCAGCCGTCGCACGCGTCGATGCTGACCGGGCTCTACCCGCCGCGGCACACGGTGCGCGACAACGGACTCGCGCCGCTGCCGAGCTCGGCGGTCACGCTCGCGGAGACGGCGCGCGACGCGGGCTTCCAGACCGCGGCGTTCGTCAGCGCGGTCGTCCTGGATCGCTCGTGGGGGCTCGCACAGGGCTTCGACGTGTACGACCAGCCCGCGTCGGATCCGCTGCGCACGTCGATCCAGATCCACGATCGGCCCGCGGCCGACACCTGGTCGAAAGCCAAGGCGTGGCTCGGTCGACGCGACACGTCGAAGCCGTTCTTCTTGTGGATCCACTTCTTCGACCCGCACTCGCCGTGCGTGCCCCCGCAGCGGTTCCTCGATCAAGCGAACGGGAATCCCTATCTCGGCGAGGTTTCCTCGATGGACCACGTCGTCGGCGAGGTCGTCGCGACGCTGCGCGCGGAAGCGCTGCTCGATCGCTCGCTCCTGCTCGTCGTCGCCGACCACGGCGAGGCGCTGGGCCAGCACGGCGAGCCGACGCACTCGACGTTGTGCTACGAGACGACGATCCGCGTGCCGCTGCTCGTGAGGCACCCCGGCGCGAAGCGCGCGAACGAGCGCTCGGCCGAGATCGTGAGCGTGATCGACGTGCACCCCACGCTCAGCGACGCGATGCGGCTTCCGGTTCCGCGCGGCATCGACGGAGTGAGCCTCCTGCGCGGGCCGATCGCCGAGGATCGCGGCGTGTACTTCGAGACGTATTGCGGCTACTTGAACTTCGACTGGAGCCCGCTCGCGGGGTTCGCGGATCGCCGCGGCAAGTACCTGCACAGCTCGAAGCCGCAGCTCTTCGACACGGCGCAGGATCCGCAGGAGAAGAACGACCTCGTCGAAGCGCGCGCGGGAGAGCTCGGTCGTTATCGGCAAGGCATCGCGGCGGTCGCGGCGCTGCCGGCGCTCGCGCGCGCGCCGATGGAGGCCGTCGACGAAGCCATGCAGGCGCAGCTCCAAGCGCTGGGATACGCGGGCGGCGGCGATCCGACCGCGGAGCTGCCCGGACCGCTGGAGGCGATCGACAAGCCCGCCCCGCACGAGCGCACGAAGGAGCTGCGCAACATCCAGCGCGCGACCGTCGCCGCCGACGAGAAGAAGATCGACGAGGCGATCGCGCTCCTGCGCGACGTGCTCGCCGAGAAGCCGCGCAACACCTTCGCGCTCGATCTCCTGGCGAAGCACTTGATCGACGAGAACCGCATCGCGGAGGCGACCGACGTCCTGAAGAAGCGCCACGCTCTCGGCGGAGTGCGACTGACGTCGCACCTCAACTTGGCGCGGTGCCTCGAATCGCAAGGCGATTTCGCGGGCGCCGCGGACCAGTTCCGCCGCGCGTTCGAGATGCGCCCCGACAACCCCGAGCTGTGCGCCGACCTCGTGCGCACGCTCGAGCTCGCCGGCCGCGCGGAGGAAGCGCGCGCGCTCCGGGAGCAGCTCGAGACGCTCGAGCAGAAGCGCGGCGCCGGGAACTGAGATGGGTGCCGTTCCCTGGATCCTGCGCGCGTGCGCGATCGCGGCCGGCGCGCTCCTTTCCACGTGCGATTCGCGCGGCGGCCGTCCGCTCGAGCAGCGGCTCTCGGCGCTCCTGATCACGATGGACACGACGCGCGCCGACGCGATCGGCTGCTTCGGCGGGCCGCCCGGAGCGACACCGAACCTCGACGCGCTGGCGAAGGAGAGCGTGATCTACCCGCTCGCGCGCACGACCGCTCCCATCACGCTGCCGTCGCACGCGTCGATGATGACGGGCCTCTACCCGATCCGTCACACCGTGCGCGACAACGGCGTCAATCCGCTCCCCGCCTCGGCCTCGACGATCGCCGAGCACGCCCGCGCGGAGGGCTTCCAGACGGGCGCCGTGATCGCGGCCGTCGTCCTCGACTCGTCGTGGGGCATCGGACAGGGTTTCGAGTTCTTCGACAGTCGTGCGCAGGACACGGACCTCGCGCGCGTGCGCATCCCCGATCGGCCGGCGAACGAGATCGTCGCGGTCGCGCTCGACTGGCTGCGCAAGCGCGATCCGTCGCGTCCGTTCTTCCTGTGGGTGCACTTCTTCGATCCCCACGCGCCGTACGAGCCGCCGCCGCGCTTCCTCGCGCAGGCGAACGGCGACAAGTACCTCGGCGAGGTGTCGGCGATGGATCACGCGATCGGCGCGCTGCTCTCCGAGCTGCGCGGCGACGGGACGCTCGATCGAACGCTCGTCGTCGCGGTCGCCGACCACGGCGAATCGCTCGGCCAGCACGGCGAGCCGACGCACGCGGTGTTCTGCTACGAGCCCACGATGCGCGTGCCGTTCCTCGTGCGCCACCCGGACGGCTGGCGCGCCGGACAGAGCTCGCAGGAGATCGTCAGCGTCGTCGACGTGTATCCGACGGTCTGCGACGCGCTCGAGCTGCGGCGCGGCGAAGACGTCGACGGAACGTCGCTGTTCCGGCGTGAGGCGCCGGCCGGGCGCGGCGTGTACTTCGAGTCGTACTACCCGTTCATGAACTTCGGCTGGAGCCCGTTCGTGGGGTACGCCGACGCGCGCGGGAAGCTGATCCACGGCGCGGCGAGCGAGCTCTACCGCACCGACGTCGACTGGCGCGAGACGAACGATCTCGCGGCGGCGAACGCGAGCGAGGTCGCGCGGTACCGCGCCGCGATCGCAGCGGTCGCGGCGCGCTCGACTCTCGAAGTGTCGGCGGACGACACGGTCGACGAAGCGCGTCGCGCGCAGATCCGCGCGCTCGGTTACGCCGGAGCGGCCGACGCCTCGACCGTGCTTCCCGCTCCGCTCGAGGAGACGGGACGACTCGATCCGCGCGCGCGGCTCGAGGAGTACACGAGCTACCGCAAGGCTTCCGAGATGCCGGCGGAGTCGCGCAAGGAAGCGATCGCGATCCTCGAGCGCATCGTGGCGGAGAACCCTCTCAACGTCTCGGCGTTCGACCACTTGGGCTCCGATCTCGTCGACGAAGGACGCTGCGCCGACGCGGCCGCCGTGCTGGAGCGCCTGGCGAAGCTCGGCTCGCACCAAGCCAAGCGACACACGGGCGTCGGCCGCTGCTTCGAGCAGCACGGCGACCTTGCGCAAGCGATCGTGCACTTCGAGCGCGCGGTCACCCTCGCGCCGGGCAGCCTGCCGGAGCTCGCCGATCTCGTGCGCGCGCTCGAGCGCGCCGGACGAACCGACGAAGCGGCGAGGATCCGCGCGAAGGCGCGGCCGAACGCCGCACGAAACGAGTGACGCGCCCGTCAGCGCGCCGGCGCGGTCCACGAAGCCGCGTGGAGCAACGCGGCGATCAAGTTCTCCGGCGACGCCAGGCCCCGGCCGGCGATGTCGAACGCGGTGCCGTGCACCGGACTGATGCGCAGATACGGCAGGCCGGCGATCACGGTGATGCCGCCGTCGTTCGAGAGCAGCTTGACCGGGATGAACGCTTGATCGTGGTACAGCGCGAGCACGCCGTCGAACTCGCCGCGCGCGGCTTGGAGGAACACCGTGTCGGGTGACATCGGCCCGTCGACAAAGATCCCGTCCGCGCGCGCGGCGTCGACCGCGGGCCGCAGGAGCTCGCCGTCCTCGCTGCCGAGGAGGCCGCCTTCGCCGGCATGCGGATTCAGCCCCGCGAGCGCGAGCCGGGGCCGCGCGAAGCCGAAGCGCTTCAGCGTCTCGTCGAAGAGACGCAGGCGATCGAGCACGCGCTCGCTCGTGATCGACGCGATCGCCTTCGCGAGCGGCATGTGGCGCGTCAGCAGCATCACGCGCAGCCGACCCGCGACCGCGAGCATCTCGAACCGCGACACGCCGCACCAGCGCGCGAGCAGCTCGGTCTGACCTTCGACGCGCTCGCCGGCGAGGTGCAGCGCGGCCTTGTTGACTGGCCCGGTGACGAGCGCCGCGACGACGCGCGACAGCGCCATCTCGTGGCCGGCGCGCAGCGCTTCGATCGCCGCGCGGCCGCACTCGCGCTGCACGCGGCCCATCTCCCACTCGGGCGCGCACGGCGTGTCGATCCACACGTGCTCGTCGGACATGAGCGCGCGTCCGTCCGCATCGGCGTGCGCCATCGCCGGCGGTCGGATCTTCGCCGGGCCGAGGATCGCGAGCCGGCACACCGCGCGCACGCGCTCGTCGCGCGCCGCGGCGAGCGCGATCTCCGGACCGATGCCCGCCGGATCCCCCACGGTGAGTGCGATCCGCGGGCGCCCGTTCGTCGCGCGGTGCGACATGTCCCGGCGATTGTAGCGAAGCTAGCTCGCCGTCCGCTCCGCGCGCACGAGCTCGTCGTTCATGCGGTAGAGGACGGTCAAGAGCCGCGCGACCGCGTCGTAGAGCTCGACCGGGATCGTCTCGCCGACGTCGCACGCGGCGAGCAGCTCGACGAGGTCGGAGTCCTCGCGCACCGGGACGCCGCTGGCGCGAGCGAACTCGAGGATCCTCTGCGCGAGCTCCCCGCGACCGCTGGCGACGACCGCGGGCGCGGACTCGCCGCCGCGCTCGTACCGCAGCGCCACCGCGACCGGTAGCGCCGGCGGCGCGTCGGGCCCATCGGCGCGCGCGCTCATGCGGAGACGTCCATCAGGTGGTTGTCGGCGAGGAAGCGGACGTCGGACGCGACGGTGTGCAGCGGCGCGTCGACGCCGGTCGATTCCATGACCGCGAGGTGGACCGCGCGCCCGGCGACCGCGAGCTCGACGCGCCACGAATCCACGAGCGCTCGGATGGCCGCCGCCGTCTCCGGACGCTCGACGGTCAGTCGGACCAGGAGATCGTGCTCGCGCAGGAGGAGGTCCGCTTGGACGGGCCCGAGGCGCGAGAAGTCGACGCCCAGCATCAGGCGTTGCGAGTCGCCGGCCGACGGGCGCGATTCGCGCTCTCGATCCCGGTTGGGCAGGTGCACGACCCGCGCGCTCGCGAATCGATCGCCGTCCGGCACGGGGACGCTGAAGTGCCAGGCTTGCTCGAATCGCCGCCGCGCGACGTTCATCAGTTGGTCGGTTTCGAGGCTCGCGAGCGCGCTCTGCACCTGCTCGCGCGCCGGCCCTTCGGGGAGCTCGCGGAGCGCGGCGAGCAGCCGCGGCTTCAGGTCGCGGGCCAGAGCCCGCTGCGCGACTTCGCGTACGAGCGAACGCACGGCATCGTCCGGAGTCGCTCCGAAGAGCCAGCGCAAGAGCCCGATCGGCTCGCTGTTCGCGGAGTCGCCCTCCGCGTGAGAGAGCGCGCGCTCGAGGCTCGCCCGGACGCGCGCGATCGACGGGTCGCGCGCGCGCTCGTGCACCGCGCGCCGGAGCCAGTCGAAGACCGCGGAGACGTCGGCGAGCGCCGGACCACCGGCGAGGAGCTTCGCGATCGCGGAGCGGAGCGCCGGAACGTCGGCATCGGGGATGCTCGCGCCGACCGCCTCGCTCCAGCGCGCGGCGACCTCGTCCGCGACCGCCGCGCGCAGCCACGTGGAGCTCGCGTCGCGATCCGCCGACGCGAGCAGCGCCGACTCGTACCGCAGGCCCGAGCGAAGCACGAGCGCGCCGAGCGCCTCACCTCCGCTCCCTGGAGAGAACGCGAAGGAGTCGAGGTCGGCGCTCAGTATCGCGAGCGCGGGGCTCGAAGCGCGTTCCGGCGCGACGATCGAGCGCAGTGCGTCGAGGATCGAGCCCGACGCGAACTCGCGCCCGACGACGAGCCGCAGGGCCCGGATCAGCGGGCTGAGCTCCGGCGACTCGTCGGAAGCGAGGCGCAGCACGATCTCGCCTGCGGAAGTCTCGACGGTGGCGAGAAATCGCTGGCCGAGCTCCAGCTCCACGTGCGACTGGGCGGGGACGCGCTGGCCAGCGATGCCGAGCACCACCGAGCCGCCTGCGAACGTCTCCAAGACCTCCCCAGCGATCACGCGGCCGTCCCTGAAGAGACTCGCGAGGTCGGATGTCCCGGGGGCCAGCCGCACTCCTGCGGCCGCCCCGATCGCGCTCGTCACCGGTTCCATCTCGGGCCAGGAGGGGGACCTGGCAGGAAGGTATCGGTCGTGCGCCGGCGCGCATGAGCCGCCACTTCGCGATCGAGCCCTCGAAGGGCGCGAAAGCTGGGTCCGGAAACGATTCCGCCCCGGCGGTCCGGGGCGGAGTGCGTCGAGTGCTGCGAAGCTCAGTGCGTCTGCGTCAGCGAGACGAGATGCCGGCTGGCAGCGATCTCGAGCGACGTGCGCGCTCCCGCGGCGGAGATCATCCGGCCGTGGAACGGGCTCTGCATCAGGGCACCGCTCGAGAGCAGCGTTGACATCGGCAGCGGGAGCGCCCCCGCGTTCAGGGCCGACGGCTCTGAGAGCGACGCGCCGAGCCCGAACTGAGCGTGCCCCGAGCCGAAGCTCCGCGGCACCATCACGCCGGCATCGATGCCGTGGGCCTCCACCGCGTCGCGGTCGAGCACGAGCTGCACGCGTCCATGGAACGTGAGCCGGACGTCATCGCCCGAGTCGTCGAGGAATTCGACGGTCACGGCGTTGTGCCCCGAGATCCAGACGACAGCGGCCTGGATCTTCGAGAGCGAGCCTTCCAGGTAGAAGGAAACGCGACCATCGCGCAGGAAGCGCAGGAAGTGGAGGTTGTTCGAGCCGCCGACGACGGGCAGTGTTCCGACCGTCTCGTCGTCCGATACGACCGGCGGCGGCGGCGGGCCGCCACCGCCCCCGCCCGTCCGCGCTTCTACGAACGCAGGCGCGAACAGCGTGGCGCTCAGGGCCAGCGCAGTCGAAACCGCACGGAAACCAATTTGTTGAAGAGTCTTCATGACCGATCCTCCGGGCCCTCGGCACGTGCATCCGTGTCCGACCCAGGCACCGTCGAGGTGAAAAGTTCAGGGCAAGTTTTCAGCAAGGCTTCGGCGAACCCGGCGCGGGAATCGATCGCGGCTCGCAGCTTCGGGGAACGCATGAACAGGTCCGCGACCTCCGCGATTCGATCGGGGTGCCGATCCAGGAGCTCGCGGAAGTACGCGAGCGAACGTGCTCGGTTGCCGAGCAGTGCGTAGACCATGCCCAAGTTGAACCGAGCGACGAAGAATCGGCCGTCGAGCTCGGCCAATCCGCTGATCGTGACCCACCGCCAGCAAGCGATCGCCTTGCGATAGTTCTTCTCCGCGGAATGCAGCCGACCGAGTTGGATCGCGGCGTGACCGCGGTTCACCTCGTTCACGGCGGTGTGGAAGATCTGCAGATAGGACTCGGCCGCGGTCAAACGGCGACCTTCGTGTCCGTGCAGGAACGCGAGGTAGAGCTGCGCTTCCTCGTGCGAGGGGTCGGAGGCGACGGCTTCCTCGAGCAGCCGACGGCCTTTCTCGAGCGGGCTCTCGATCTTCTCGAGCCGGCCGTTGAGCATCGAGCGCGCGCGCTGCCAGTCGAGCCCCCCCGCGCGTTCCTTGCCGTTGAGGAGCACGCCGTCGACGAAGCCCCGCCCGCGGGTCTGCGCGGTCTCGACCGGCACCGCGGCTTCGAACAGCTTTTCGCGGTAGCCCGGATCGATCGCCGCGATCACGTACGCCTTGCCGAGCTGGTAGAACACCGTCGCCAAGCGGTGCACCAGGTCGATGTTCTCGGCCTCGTCGCGCATTTGAGCGCCCGTCAGCATCGCGATCCGCGCGAACAGCCGATCCGGGTCGGCGACATCGCGGTGCAGCTTGACCTGCGTGCGCGTGTCCTCGAAGAAGTTGCGGCAGCACTCGCACGCTTCAAGGTGCACGAGCGCCCGTCCCGCGGCGCCCTCGTCGAGCTCCGCGTCGACTAGACAGGAGAGATCCATCTGGAAGTTGGAGCACAGACTGCTCTCTTCCTCGTTCCAGGTTTCGGGCTTCATATCAGTCCACCTCCGGGGCCTGGTCCTGCACGCCGGAAGCCGCCTCCGGAGCGGCTCCCGAGGCAGTCCCTTGCCGAGGTTGGCGCGCCGGACGGCAGTCCGGTGACATGCCGTCGAACACGCGCCGCATCGAACGATGGATCTTCCGTCGGGCACGGAAGATGACCATCTTCAGGTTCTCCAGTTTGATCCCGAGCTCCTCCGCAGCCTCGCGATAGCTGCGCTCATCGACTTCGACCATGCGGAGCGCCGTGCGCTCGCGCTCCGAGAGCATGGCGTAGAACTTCAGATAGAGATGCAGGTACGTCAGGTAGACACGCGCGCACTGCGTCGTGCTCTCGTGCTCGATCGCCCCCGTCAGCGGGCTCTGATCCTGCACTTCGGGCTGCTCGGAGAGGTCTTCGAACGGCACCTCGCTGCGCCCTCCGCGGCCGAGCGAGCGCAAGTGCTTCAGCACCGTGTTGCGCACGATCATCGCGGTCCAAACTCGGAATGCGTCCTCGCGCTCCGCGTTAAACCTGTGGGGGTAGCGGTAGATGTTGAAGAACACCTCCTGCAGGACGTCGCGCGGATCGGAAGTGCTCGCGTAGCGGCGCAGCCGGCCCGTGACCTGCACCAGCAGGTGCCCGGCGTTCAGCTCGTAGAGCAGGCCGAACGCGGCGCGACCCGTCGTCGTGCGGAAGACCTCCATCAGCCGCGTCGACAACGCGTCGCGGACCGACTCGCCCGTGCGTGACGCGTCGCCGAGCAGCGCCTGCATCGCGGCGAGCTCGGTCTCGCTCGCTTCCCCGCGAAGCGCTCGCAAGCTCTCGCGCACGCGCGCGCGGTAGCTCTCGTCATCCAGGCTCAGGATCGAGCCGACGGGGTCGGATACCTGCATTCAGCCGATCGGGGGGACCGGAACGCCGTTCGCGGAACTGGCGACC
>CAZQHA010000166.1:0-9250 GCA_964592795.1 uncultured Planctomycetaceae bacterium
GCATCCCGCTGTTCTCCGGCTTCTACTCGAAGGACCGGATCATCATGGCGGCGTTCCAGCGGACGCTGGAGCACTTCAGCGGAGCGCACATCTTCGCCGCGATCGCGCTGCCGGCCGCCGCGCTGCTCACCGCGTTCTACATGTTCCGGCTGATCTTCATGACGTTCTTCGGCGAGTACCGAGGACACGGAACGGAGCATGCGCACGCCGACGCCGCGCATCCGCACGCGGCAGTGCACCCGGGGCACGCGCACGGTGGGCACCATGACTCGGGGCACGCGCTCGACACGCACGGCCACAAGCCGCACGACCACGGTCATGGCCACGACGAGCACGGTCACGACGCGCACGGCGATCACGGGCACGCGCACACGCCGCACGAGTCACCTTGGCCGATGACGGTCGCGCTCGTGTGCCTCGCGATCCTCGGCGTGCTCGGCGGCCACTTCTGGCTGGCGACGCCGGCCGATCCGCTCGCGAACCACACGAAGCCGTGGTTCGAGCAGGTGATGACGCTCGATCGCGCCTACGGCGGCACGGTCGCCGTCCCGCACATGGACGAGCACGCGCAGCACATCGAGCACCAGGCGCACACCATGGCGGTGACCGCGTCACTCAGCGTCGCCGCCGCCGGCATCCTCCTCGCCTTCCTCATGTATCACAGGAAGAAGATCGATCCGGCTCGCGTCGCGCGCTCGCTCGGCGAGCTCTACCACATGGTCGCGAACAAGTACTACATCGACGAGTTCGTCAACGCGACGGTCATCCGCCTCGTGATGACGCTCGCGCTCGTGCAGAAGTGGATCGACGAGAACATCGTCGACGGCTTCGTGAACGGCGTCGGCTGGACCAACAAGCAGCTCGGCTTCTTCCACGCTTGGTTCGACCGCGTGTTCGTCGACGGCGCCGTCAACGGCGTCGCCAGCACGACCCAGATCTTCGGTTCACTCGCGCGCCTCGTGCAGACCGGGCGCATCCAGCAGTACGTCTCCTACGCCGTGGCCGGAGGCCTCGCCGCCGCGGCTTGGCTGATCTTGAGCTGAAACCACGCCCCCCGCGCTCATGGAATCCCACATCCTCTCCTGGATCACCTTCATCCCCCTGATCGGGATGGGGCTCATCCTGTGCCTCGGCAAGCAATCGATCACCGCGATCAAGGGCGTAGCGCTCGTCGCGACGTTCATCCCGCTCGTGCTCGCGACGATCGTGTACTTCGGGATGTTCGACAAGGCGAGCGCCGAGTATCAGCTCGTCGAGCGCGTCGACTGGATCCCGGGGATCGCGGCGCAGTACTACGTCGGCGTCGACGGGCTCTCGCTGCCGCTCGTGTGGCTGACGACGCTGCTCCTCTTCGTCGCCGTGCCGGCGAGCTTCAACATCGAGAAGGCGCAGAAGGCGTACTACGCGCTTTTGCTCCTGCTCGAAGTCGGCATCGCGGGCGTCTTCATCTCGCTCGATTACTTCCTCTTCTACGTGTTCTGGGAGATCATGCTCCTGCCGATGTACTTCCTCATCGGCATCTGGGGCGGGCCGCGGCGCGAGTACGCGGCGATCAAGTTCTTCCTCTACACGCTGGCCGGCTCGGTGTTGATGCTGGTCGCGGTCGTCGCGCTGCGCATCTCGGCCGGCACGTTCTCGATCCCCGAGCTCGTCAGCCTCGCGAGCGCGGGCGGGCTCACCGGCGCCAACCTGCCGTTCGGCGGGATGCTCGTCGGGATGAAGTTCACGACGTGGGTGTTCTGGTTCCTGTTCATCGCGTTCGCGATCAAGGTGCCGGTCTTCCCGTTCCACACGTGGCTCCCCGACGCGCACGTGCAGGCGCCGACGCCGATCTCGGTGATCCTCGCCGGCATCCTTTTGAAGCTGGGCGGCTACGGCATGCTGCGCGCGTGCTTCCCGATCGTTCCCGACGCGTTCCAGACGTTCGCGTTCACGCTCGGCGTCCTCGGCGTGATCAGCATCGTGTACGGCGCCTTCGTCGCGCTGGGTCAGACCGACTTCAAGCGGCTCGTCGCGTACAGCTCGGTCAGCCACATGGGTTACGTGCTGCTCGGGTTCGCGGCGCTGACGGAGTGGGGGATGAACGGCGCCGCGCTCCAGATGTTCAACCACGGCACGTCCTCCGCCGCATGCTTCCTCGTGGTGGGCGTGATCTACGACCGCGCTCACCACCGCGACCTGAACGGCTTCGGTGGGATGTCGCAGGTGATGCCTCGCTACTGGGCGCTGACGACGCTGGCGTTCTTCGCGTCGCTCGGCTTGCCGGGCCTGGCGGGCTTCGTGTCGGAGTTCATGACGCTGTACGGCGCCTATCAGTCGGCCGACCCGCGCTTCCGCGTGCTCGTCCTGATCTCGGTGATCGGCATCGTGCTCACCGCGGCGTACCTGCTGTGGGCGATGCAGCGCGTCTTCCTCGGCAAGCTCAACGAGAAGTACAAGGACTTCAGCGACATCTCCTTCCGCGAGACGTTCTCGCAGGCGCCGCTGCTCTTCCTGTGCGTGCTGCTCGGCGTGTTCCCGTTCTTCCTCCTCGATTGGATGGAGGTGAGCGTGCGCGGCCTCGTCACGATGCTCAGCAACGGCGGCGCAGGCGGTTGAGGCACAGCGCGAACCCGTGAATCCCTACCTCGATCAACTCGGCGCGGTCGCCCCGGAGCTCGCCCTCTCGGCGACGTGTCTCGCCGTCCTGACGCAGGACCTGCTCCAGAAGGGCAAGGCCTCCTCGCAGGTCGCCGTCACGACGCTGATCGGCCTCTGCATCACCGGCTTCCTCCTGTTCGCGCAGTGGAGCGAGCCGTCGCGCACCGTGTTCGGCATGGTCGTCGTCGACCGGTTCGCGAGCTTCTTCAAGCTGTTCACGGTCGGCGCGCTGATCGCGGTCGTCATCTTCGTCTTGTGCGACCGCCGCGAGCGCAAGGTCGGCATCGGCGAGTACTACTTCCTCTTGCTCGGCGCCGCCATCGGCATCTTCGTGATGGTCGGCACGAACAACCTGCTCTTGATGATGCTCGGGCTCGAGCTCCTGAGCCTGGCGAGCTACGCGCTCGCCGGATTCCACAAGGGCAACCGCAAGTCCGCCGAAGCGTCGATGAAGTACGTGATCTTCGGCGGCCTGTCGGCGGGCGTGATGCTGTACGGCATCAGCATCCTGTACGGGCTGACGGGCACGATCGACCTCGGTCTGATGGGCCGATCCGCGCCGGGCGCGCTGAGCTCGAGCCTCGCGATGCAGATGCAAGCCAGCCCGCTACCGGTCGCGATCGCGATCGTGATGATCCTGGCGGGCTTCGCGTACAAGATCTCCGTCGTCCCGTTCCACTTCTGGACACCGGATGTGTACGAGGGCGCGCCGACGCCGGTCACGACGTTCCTCGCGGTCGCGTCGAAGGCGGCGGGATTCGGCGCGCTGCTGCGCTTCGTGGGCGCGCTGTTCCTGAAGACCGGCACGAGCGCTCCGGTCGAAGCCTACGGCGAGCGCATCGGATTGCTGCTCGCGATCCTCGCGGCGATCACGATGACGCTCGGCAACCTCGCCGCGCTGCGTCAGTCGAGCCTGAAGCGCCTGCTCGCGTACTCGTCGATCGCGCACGCGGGCTACGCGCTGATGGGCGTCGCGACGATGACCGGCCCGGGGTTCATGACGGCCATGTACTACTTGGCCGCGTACTACTTGATGAACCTCGGCGCGTTCGGATTCCTGCTCTACTTCGAAGGCGTCACGGGCAGCGACACGGTCGACTCGCTGAAGGGCATGGGTTGGAAGGCGCCGGTGATCTCGATCACGATGGTCGCGTTCCTCGTCGCGTTGACCGGCCTGCCGCCGACGGTCGGCTTCTACGGCAAGTACCTCTTGTTCGTCGAAAGCTACAACGCCGGGCTCGGCTGGCTCGTCTTGATCGCCGCGCTGAACAGCGTCGTCAGCCTCTTCTATTACTTCCGCGTCGCGAAGCAGCTCTTCCTCGCGGATCCGTCGGAGCGCGCCGCCGCGCCGCAGCCGATGTTCGTGGGATTCATTGCGCTGCTGGGTGCCGGGACGCTCGTGTTCGGCATCTACACGTCGCCGATCGTCGACTGGGCGCAGCGCAGCCTCGACATCCTGTCGCGGGCGTAGTCGTGCGCTCTTCTTCGTAGTCGTCCGCCGCCCGCTCGGCGGTACCATGTCGGCCCGACTGGAGTGGGGATTCGACATGCAGCACTCGACGAAGTTTCTCGCGCAGACCGTCCTCGTCGCTTCATTCGCCGCCGTCGCCGGCGCGCAGCAAGAGCAGCGCGTCTACGACACGCAGTCGACGCCGCCGACGGCGGCCGGTCCTGCCGCGGCACGCTCCGCTCAAGCGCCTAGCGGCAGCGAAGCGAAGGCTGTGTTCAAGCAGGAAGAGCTCGAGCAGATCCTCGCGCCGATCGCGCTGTACCCCGACGATCTCCTGGCGCAGATCCTGATGGCGAGCACGTATCCGCTCGAGATCGTGCAAGCCGATCGCTGGGCCAAGGCCAACAAGAGCTTGAAGGGCGACGCCGCCGCGAAAGCGCTCGAGAACGAGCCCTGGGACGCGAGCGTCAAGTCGCTCGTCGCGTTGCCCGACCTGCTCGCGATGCTCAGCGAGAAGCTCGATTGGACGCAGAAGCTCGGCGACGCGTTCATCGCTCAGCAGGCCGACGTCATGCGCGTCGTCCAGCAACTGCGCGGCAAGGCGCAGTCGGAAGGTCAGCTCAAGTCGAACGAGAACCAAAAGGTCGAGGTGAGCCAAGAAGGCACGACGCAGTACATCACGATCGAGTCGACGAACCCCGACGTGGTCTACGTGCCCGTGTACAACCCGACCGTCGTCTACGGAACGTGGGCGTACCCCGCGTATCCGCCGTATCCGTACTACCCGCCGGCGTACGGCGTCGGCATGGGCATCGCGATCGGATTCGCGTGGGGATACGCGTGGGGCGGCTGCAACTGGGGTCACTCGGACATCGACATCGACATCGACAAGAACGTCGACCGCAACACGAACATCGACCGCAGCAAGTACCAGCGCGACGGGGCGGCCGGACAGAACCGAGCCGGACAGAGCAAGGGGAAGTTCCAGCACAATCCCTCGCACCGGCAAGGCGTGCCCTACCGCGATCAAGCGACGGCGCGCCAGCACGGTGGGCGGACCACGACGCAAGCGGCGCAAGCGCGCGAGTCGTTCCGCGGGCGGTCCGATTCAGGCGCCGCGGCGAATCGCGCCGGCACGGCGGATCGCGCGAGCGCCGGCGGGCTGGATCGCTCCGGCACGAGCGCTCGGCAGACCGGTGCCGGCCGCAGCTCGAGCGCGCTCGAAGGCGTGAACCGCGGCGGCTCGTCGGCGCGCGCGAACAGCTCGCGCGGGCACTCGAGCCGCGGGAGCATGGGCAGTCGCAGCGGCGGTCGCGGCGGCGGCGGACGCGGTGGCCGGCGGTAAGGAAGTGAGAACCATGGTCAACGAAGCGAATCGAGCGCACGCGTGGAGCGCGACGAGGTTCCTCGCGATCGGAGTCCTCGGCGCCTGCCTGGCGGCGTGCGAGAGCACGTCCTATTCGGAGATCCCGCAGGCGTCGTACGACTCGCCGCAAGCGGCCGTGCAGGAGCTCGTCGGCGCGTTGCGCTCGCACGACGACGCGCGCGTCGAGAAGGTCCTCGGCCCCGAGGGCCGCTCCCTCGTCAACTCGGGCGACGACGTCGCGGATCAGAAGCTCGTGGCGGAGTTCCTCTCCGCCTACGACAAGAAGCACGAGGTGGTCGTCGAGGGGAGCGTCGCGACGCTGGTCGTCGGCGACGACGGCTGGGAGCTCCCGATCCCGGTCATCTCCGAAGCCGGCGCGTGGCGGTTCGACACCGAGCAGGGCCACGAGGAGATCCTCGCCCGCCGCATCGGCGAGAACGAGCTCAACGCGATCTCGGTGTGCCGCGCGATCGTCGACGCGCAGCACGATTACGCCGACATGAACGCGGGCGGCGGCGCGGACGGGCAGCGCGTGTACGCGCAGAAGTTCGGCAGCTCGAAGGGAGCGCGCGACGGGCTGTTCTGGGAAGCGAAGGCGGGCGAGCCGCCGAGCCCGCTCGGACCGCTCGTCGCGGACGCCGTCGAGGAGGGCTACGGCCCGTCGAAGACGCACGCGCGCCAACCGTTCTACGGGTACTACTACCGCATGCTGACCGGCCAGGGACCGTCGGCGCCCGGCGGCGCGCGCGCCTACATCCAAGGCGGCAAGATGACCGGCGGCTTCGCGGCGATCGCGTGGCCGGCCGCGTACGACAACTCGGGCGTCATGACGTTCATGATCAACGATCAAGGCGTCCTGTATCAGCGCGACCTCGGCGCCGACACCGCGCGGATCGCCGCGACGATCGCGGCGTACGATCCCGGCGAGGGCTGGGTCCTCGTCCCCGACTAGCGCCGGCTCGCTTCGAACGGCGCATCCACTCGGTCGGCGCGCGGGTCCCGTGCGCCCCACTGATTCCAGAGGTGATCCATGAAACTCGCTCGAATCGCTCCGCTGCTCCTCCTCTCCGCCTGCTCGACGTCGAAAACGGACGCCCCGCTCGAGGCGCCGGACGTCAAGTTCAAGAAGGCGTTCATCGTGGCGGCGATCCCGTCCGACGGCCGCAAGGACGTCGAGGAGCGCGTCGCCGCCGAGGTCCAGCGCCGCCGGCCGTACGTCCAGGTCATCCCGAGCTACGCGCAGTTCCCGAACCCCGACGAGGTGAAGCAACAAGAGCTGTTGAGCTTCGTGCGGAATCACGACATCGACATGATCATCACGATCGTGCCGTTCGCCGAGACCGTCCTCACCCAGCACGACGACTGGTCGGACGTCGCGCAGGACGACGTCGGCCGCTACGTCGAGGACATGAGCGCGCAGTCGCTCGTCGGGCGCTACGGCGTGCAAGTGGTGGGCTGGGAGGTCGCGACGCGCAAGCCCGTCTACGCCAAGACGAGCCAGGTGATCGTCGGCAGCGTCCAAGGACCGAGCGGCGTCGCCGATTTCGCGATCCAAGCCGTGACGCGCGACATCTGAGCGCGGACCGCCGCTCAGATCGGGAATACGGCGTGGAAGAGCTCGCCCCGGCTCTGCACGCCGAGGCGCGAGTAGGCGGTCGAGAGCGCGTTCTTCACCGTCTGCTCTCCGATGCCGAGCTTGCGCGCGATCTGCTTGTTCGAATCGCCCTGCAGGAGCAAGCCCACGATCTCGCGCTCGCGCGGAGTGAGCGGTAGGCCGTCGAGCCGGCGCCGGAAGAACTGCGAGAGTCCCGTGGAGTCCGTGCTCCGCTCCTCTCTGAGGCGCTCGAGCACCTTCCAAAGCTGCTCGACGCTGAACGGCTTCTCGAGCAAGTAGTGAGCGCCGAGGTTCAAGACCGCGATCACTCGCTCCTTGTCCGCGAAGCTCGTCACGACGACGCGCAGCGCGGAGTGCCCGCGCCGATTCATCTCGGCGAGCAGCGACAGCCCGTCCGCGCGCGGCATCACGAGATCCGTCACGACGAAGTCGAACGGTCGGTCGAGGAGCTCCGCGGCTGCCTGTCCGTCGCCGGCCGTCTGGACGTCCAGGCCGAGGCGGCGCAGGCCACGGGCCATGAGCTCGCGGCTCGTTTCCTCGTCGTCGACGAGCAACAGCGAGAGTGCGCTCACGCTTGGCTCTCCCTGGACGCCGGCCAATGGATGACGCAGTGCACGCTCCCGTCGCGCTCGGACAGCTCGATCCGTCCGCCGGCGTCGTCCACGATGCGGCGCGCGATCGAGAGTCCGATTCCCAAGCCCGCGCCCTCGCGCACGCCCTCCGCCGGGGGAGCGAGGCTGCCTGGATTGCGAATGTCGAGCACCCAATCGTCCGCCTCGCGCGCGAGCTCGACGTCGACTCGGTCTCCGGCGCGCGACGCGCGCCAGGCATTGCGAAGGACGTTCTCGACGACGATGCGCACTCGCGCGGGAGCGCCGGCGACGTCGGCTCGTTTCGGAAACTGCGCCAGCGCGAGCGCCGGTCCGTTCGGAGAGGCGTGCTCGAGCATCGTGACGCCCTCGCGCACGATCGCGGCGAGGTCCGCCGACGTGCCTGCTTCGGCGCCCGGACGGGCGAGGGAGTAGACGAGGTCGACCGCGTTGTCGATCCGCTGCAAGCAGCCTTCGAGCTCGCCCCGCAGCGGGTGGGCCGCGAGCGCGGGCACGTCGTGACGCTGCTCGTCGACGATGAGCCGCAGCGAGTGGAGAGGGTTGCGCACCTCGTGCGCGACGGATGCGGCGAGCTGCCCGAGGATCTGGAAGCGACGCTGTCGCTCCGCGATCTCGCGCTCCAGCGCGCGCTCGCGCGCCGTCAGCATGCGCTCGACGACGAGGAACGTCGCCACGCCGAGCCCGGGTCCCATCAGCGTGAGCTCGGCGACCTCGAACCATTCATGCAGCTCGGCGAGCCGCGCGGAATACTCCTCGAGCAAGAGGTCCGCTTGGAAGATGAACGCGCCGAAGAACGTGCCGGCGGCGCCCAGGAGCCACGGCTCGGCGCGGAGCGCCGCCGAGAGCTCGTGCTCGTCTCTCGGTCCTGCCTCGACCTCCCTCCACTCGAGCCAACCGCGAGCGCGAAAGATCCACGCCAGGCCGCTCGCGACCGACCAAGCGATGAACAGCGACCACGGCTCGTGCGAAGGCACGTGCGCGCCGCGGACGTGCTGCGAGACCGCGAACAGAGCGCCGAGCAAGAGGCCGGGAGCCAGCCACGTCCAACGCCTGCGCGCGCCGAGAGAGGCGCCGACGTAGTAGAGCGCGACCCACGCGAACCCCGATGCCGCGTGCGCGCCGGGCGAGCCGACGAGCACCGTCGGCCATGGCTCGCTCCCGCCGAATCGCGTCGTGTCCCACGGAGTCGTCTGACCCGCGAGCTGCTTCCACAGTCCCGCGAGGACGGACGTCGTGGCGACGCACGCGACCAAGTAGAGGATCCGAGCTCGCCACTGCCGCCGGCTCGTGCTGCGCCAGTGGAGCACGCACCATAGGAGCGCGATGCACGCGGCGGCGACGACGAGGTACTTGCCGCCGACGTGGAGCACGTCGTCGAAGAACCACGCGCGTCGCAGCGGGAACGTGCCCGCGGCTCGATCGAAGAAGGGCTCGAGAGACCGCGCGTCCCACTCGGAACGGCCGAGCAGGATCGCGATCGCCGCGAGAGCGCACAGCGGCAGCGCGACACGGAGAGCCCACCAGCGAAGCGCGACCGTGCGGTCAGGGCGCATCGAGAAGACGATAGC
>CAZQHA010000167.1:0-9247 GCA_964592795.1 uncultured Planctomycetaceae bacterium
CGTGTTCCTGCGCTGCCAGCCCGACGCCGTGCTGCTCCCGTGGACCGAGGATCCGGGCCTCGAGCGAGACGCGACGAAGCCGTCGAAGTCGCTGAAGGCGCGTGCGCTCGCCGCGCGCGGGCTCGCCGGCATGCAGGCGTCGGCGAGCGGCGTCCTCGAGGAAGCGCTGCGCCTCGCGCCCGCGCTCTCGAAGACCGCCGCGCGGCGGTTGCAGCTCCTCGCGGAGGACAACGCGCTCGTCGGAGTGCCGCTCGACGCGGAGCCGTCCGGATCGACGTCGCCCGAGCGCCTCGCGTTCCTCGGCGAGCACAAGCTCGGCAACAAGAACGCGCTCCAGACCTTGTGGGAGATGGGGAAGCGGAGCCCGCTGAAGCGCTGCCGCTTCCTGCACCACGGCGTGAACCCGAAGCTCACGAGCATCCTGCCCGGCGTGCGCGTGCGCGTGCTCGGCCCGCCGAGCGTCGATCAGTACCCGGCGGTACTGAGGCAGCGCCGCGAGGACGACGCGGAGTACTGGCACCTCCTGGGCCTGGCGGGCGCGCGCTCCGCCGGGCGGCCGCAGGCGTTCCACGGCGCCGCGCGCGTGACGCAGCCGGGACCGGAGCACCGCTGGATCGTGCGGCAGATCGAGCGCTTGCGCGCCGAGCAGCTCTTCGAGGTCGTGCGCACGGTCGACGACGCGCTCAACAACACGAGCTTGATCCTGCTCTTCCAGATCGGATCGCAGAAGCTCCTGTTCTCCGGCGACGCGCAGATCGAGAACTGGGAGTACGCGTTGAAGAAGAACAAGGAGCTCCTGGAGGACGTGAGCCTCTACAAGGTCGGCCACCACGGCAGCCTCAACGCGACGCCGAAGAGCCTGTGGAACGCGTTCACCCGCAAGAAGGGCGGCGCGGGCGCAGGCGATCTCGTGTCGGTGTGCTCGACGAAGTCCGGCGTGCACGGCCACACGAACGAGGTGCCGCGCAAGAAGCTCGTGGACGCGCTCGAGAAGCACAGCGCCTACCACGACACGCCGGACCTCTCGAAGAAGAAGAAGCTCTACGGCGAGGTGACGATCGCGCTCTGACGCGATCGACTACCTGCGCCGCATCGTCGCGCGGTCCATCTCGCGCTTGTCGTCCTTCTCGCGTTGGGTCTGGCGCTTGTCGTACATCTTCTTGCCGCGCGCGAGCGCCATGCTCACCTTCACGCGCGAGCCCTTGAAGTACAAGGCCAGCGGCACGATCGTCACGCCCTTCACCTTCACGCGCTCGTACCAGCGGTCGATGTCGCGCCGCGCGACGAGCAGCTTGCGCTCGCGCGCCGGCGGGTGGTTGTGGACGTTTCCTTGCGCGTATTCATTGATATGGCAGCCCACGAGGTAGAGCTCGCCGCCCTTGATCAGGCCGTAGGCCTCCGCGATCGAGCCGTGGCCGCCCCGTAGGCTCTTCACCTCCGTGCCGCGCAGCACGATCCCGCACTCGAGCTCCTCGAGGATCTCGTACTCGTAGCGCGCGCGCTTGTTGCCGGCGATCTGGCGCTTCTCTTCGCGGGGTTCCTGGCCCATCGGGGCGCGACAGCATAGCGACGCGCGCGCCTCGGCCCGCTTGAGTCCGCGCGCGAAGTAGTCGATTCTCTGCCGTCATGCACGCCAGCTCTCCCGATCCCACCGATCTCCTCTCCGAAGTCCTGTCCACCGTCGGCGAGGGATTCGTCGAGCTGCGCTACCACAAGAAGCGCACCCGCGCGGTCGCGGTGGAGAAGGGCCGCGTCGAGACCGCGCAGATCACCGAGCACAGCGGCATCGGCGTGCGCGTGCTCGAGCAAGGCACCTTCGGATTCGCGAGCACCGACGACGTCGAGGCGGGAGCGATCCGCCGCGCCGTCGACGCGGCGCGCGCCGCCGCCCGAGCTTCGGCTCGCGCGCGCACCGGCAAGCGGCCGTCGCTCGCTCCGGCGGCGCTCGCGCGAGGGCGCTTCGACGCGCCGGGCGTCGACGAGCTCCTGCAGCGTCCGCTCGACGAGACGCTCGCGCTCGTCCTGCGACTCGAAGCGCAGACGCGCGGTCTGTCGACGGCGATCCAGAGCGCGTCGTGCTCGTACAGCGAGGTCTTCGAGGAGAAGGCGATCGTCACGAGCGACGGCGCCCGAGCGTGGACGCGACTCGTGCGGCCGGAGTTCCGCGTGATGGCGATCGCGCAGAAGGACGGCGAGATCCAGCGCGGCGCCGAATCCGTCGGCGCGACCGGCGCGTGGGATTGCCTCTTCGGTCGCAGCACGCCGGAAGAGCTCGCCGAGCGCGCGGGCAAGCACGCGGTCGATCTCCTGCGCGCGGGCTATCCCGAAGGCGGGCGCGCCAAGGTGCTGCTCTCCCCCGCGCTCGTCGGGCTGCTCACGCACGAAGCCGTCGGCCACACGGTCGAGGCGGACTTCGTCGCCGCCGGATCGTGCGCGGCCGGCAAGCTCGGCCAGCGCGTCGCGTCGGAGCACGTCACGCTGTGCGACTCGGGCCGCTCCGAGTTCCACCCCGGCGCCGGCGGCAGCGTCGCCGTCGACGACGAGGGCGTCCCGACGCAGAACACCGTGATCATCAAGGACGGCGTGCTCGTCTCCTACCTGCACGACCGCGAGAGCGCGGCGCGCGAAGGCGTCGCTCCGACCGGCAATGCGCGCGCGTGGGAGTACGACAACGAGCCCCTGATCCGCATGCGCAACACGTACATCGCGCCGGGGACGTCGACGCTCGAGGAGATGATCGCGGGCATCGAGGACGGCTACCTGCTCGACGGCGCGGCCAACGGGCAGGCCGATTCCAACGGCGAGTTCATGTTCGGCACGCGCGCGGCCTACCGCATCCAGAACGGGCGCAAGGGACCGCTACTGCGCGGCGTCAACATCTCGGGGCAAGCGTTCGACGTCCTGCGCTCGGTCGAGCGCGTCGGCAAGGACTTCCGCTGGGACCTCGGCGCCGGGCACTGCGGGAAGGGACAGCCCGCGAAGGTCGACGCGGGCGGTCCGTGGGTGGAGTGCACCGTCGTTCTGGGAGGACGCTGAGATGCCCGCCGCCACGAAGCCCGTCGAAGCCTTCGACGAAGTCGCGCACGGTGAACGCGCGCTCGAACGAGCGCGCCGCGTCGTCGCCGAAGCGCGGCGCGTCGGCGCGGACGAGGCCGAAGCGTACGTGACACGCTCGCAGACCGTCGCGGTCCGCTTCGAGAAGGGCGACCTGAAGCTCGCGCAGGTCGACGACGGCTCCACGCTCGGCCTCCGGACGTTCAAGGACCGGCGCCTCGGCTTCGCGTCGAGCAACCAGAGCGACGCGCGCGCGCTCCAGCAGGTCGCGGCTGACGCGGTCGCGCTCGCGGGCTTCGCGGTGCCCGACGAGCACAACCGCCTGCCGGCCGCGCGCGCGATCGCGGCTCGACCCAGCCTGGTCGAGCCGGAGCTCGCCGCGACGTCGGTCGAGACCGTCGTCGAGCTCGCGCGCGAGTTCATGTCGCGCGCCACGTCGGTGGACAAGCGCATCTCGATCGACGGCGCGTCGTGCGATCTCTCGCGCGTTACCCACGCGGTGCATTCGAGCCGCGACGTCGACGCGTCGGAATCCGACGCGTCGCTCTCGCTCTCGGTGATGGGCATGGCGATCGACGGCGATGACGTCGGCGGCTTCCACTACGCCGCCGACAGCTTCCGCAAGCTCGCGGACGTCGAGCCGGCGATGGACCGCTTGGTCGAGCAGTTCACGTCGGTCGCGCTCGGCAACCTGGCCGCAGGGCCGGCGGAGACGTACACGGGCCCGGTGCTCTTCTCTCCCGACGCGCTCCTCTCGGTGCTGATCTCCCCCGTCATCTCCGCCGCGAGCGCGATCGCCGTGCAGCGCGGTCGCAGCGCGCTCGGCCAGAAGCTCGGTCAGTCGATCGCCGTGAGCGCGCTCGACGTCGTCGACGATCCGACGGACGTCACGCTCTCGGGCGCGGGCGCGTTCGATCGCGAGGGACAGCCCACGTCGCGCTTCGCGATCGTCGAGCGCGGCGTGCTCGCGAGCTACCTCTACAACGGCTACGCGGCCGCGGTCGAAGGGCGCACGTCGACCGGCCACGCGAAGGGTGGCGCGCGCTCGGTGCCGGGCCTCGGCGTCCACGCGCTCGTCGTGCGTGCCGGAACGGGCGGCGATCTCGACGCGATGCTGCGCTCGCTCTCGCGCGGGCTCTTCGTCCAGCGCTTCTCGGGAACGGTCGATCCCGCGTCGGGCGACTTCTCGGGCGTCGCGAAGTCCGCGCGCTGGGTCGAGAACGGGAAGGTCGTGCGGTCCGTGCGCGAGACGCTGCTCGCCGGCAACGCCTTCCGGCTGCTGTCGAGCATCGCGACGCTCTCGAGCGTCGGCGAGCGCTGCATGGGCGCCTCGCGCGCTCCGTTCGCGATCGTCGACGGCGTGTCGGTGACGGCGGGCTGAGCCGCCGACGCTGTTGACCGCGCATCGGGCGCGGCGTATCGTCCCCGCCCTCGAAACGTGCCCGGGTGGCGGAACTGGCAGACGCGCATGGTTCAGGTCCATGTGCCGCAAGGCATTGGGGGTTCGACTCCCCCCCCGGGCACCATCGCCAGAGAGCACGGCTCCCTCCCGTGACCGCGCCGAGGAATTCGAGCTTCGCGGCGCTCCTGCGCTCCAGCCTCGTCGTGTGCGGCGTCGCGCTCGTCGTCGCGGCGATCGCCTGGCTGCTCGCGCGTTGGCTGGGCCTCTCGAGCCAGCGCTGATCGACCGACCGCAACGATGCAAACGACCGTGGACCACTTCCTCGAACGCACCTGGCTCGACAACACGTACGAGCAGTGGGGCATCGCGATCTCCGTGGCCATCGTGGCCACGACCGTGCTCGTCATCGCGCGCAAGCTCGTCTCGATGCGTCTGGCGGCGCTCGCGGAGCGCACCGAGACCGACCTCGACGATCTCTTGCTGGATCTCGTCAAGCGCACGCGCGGGTTCTTCCTGCTCACGCTGGCGATCGCGTTCGCGTCGCACTTCCTGACGCTCGAGCCGAGCGTCGAGCAGCTCTTGCGCCGCTACGTCGTGACCGTCGCAGTGCTCGTGCAAGCGGGCCTGTGGGGCCGCGGCCTCGTCGCGTACGGCATCCAACGCATCGTGCGCAGCCGCGCGTCCGACGACCCGGCGCGCACGATGGGCGCGTCGATCCTGGGGATCATCGGGCAGGTCCTCGTCTGGGTCACGGTCGGCCTGCTCGTGCTGCAGAACTGCGGCGTCGAGGTCACGCCGCTGATCACGGGACTCGGCGTCGGCGGTATCGCGGTCGCTCTCGCGTTGCAGACGGTGCTCGGCGACTTGTTCGCATCGATCACGATCCTGCTCGACAAGCCGTTCGTCGTCGGCGATTCGATCACGGTCGGCGAGTTCTCCGGCACCGTCGAGCGCATCGGGATCAAGACGACTCGCCTGCGCAGCGTCAACGGCGAGGAGATCGTGATGGGGAACTCCGATCTCGTGAACAGCCGCATCCGCAACTTCAAGCGGCTGATGGAGCGGCGCAACTTGTTCACGATCGGCGTGACGTACTCGACGCCGCCCGAGAAGCTCGCGGCGCTGCCGAGGATGATCGAGGAGATCGTCGAGAGCGTGCCCGACACCCGCTTCGAGCGCGCGCACTTCAAGAGCTTCGGCGACTTCGCGCTGCTCTTCGAGATCGTCTACCACGTCGGCAAGAACGACTACCTCTCGTACATGGACGCGCAGCAGGCGATCAACCTCGAGATGTACCGCCGCTTCGCGGCGGAAGGCATCGAGTTCGCGTTTCCGACGCAGACGGTGCACTACGTCGGTCAGGGCGCACCGTCGAGCTCCGTCGGTCCCGTCGATCCTCCGCGCCAGAGCTGACCGCGGGCTAGAACGAATTGTCGCGCGGGTAGAAGCAGATCCCGATCACGATCGCGATCACGCAGACGACTCCTACGCCGACCGCGATCCAACCGAGCACGGACATCGGCTCACGTCCCCTGCGCGCCGGGCGCGCGGTACACGAGGATCGCGCGGTCGCCCATCTCGCCCGGCAGCTTGTGCTCCCACACGGTCGCGAGGCGGAAGCCCAGGCGCTCGGACTCGCGCTCGCCGGCGCGCACCTCGCGCGACCACGACGGGCCCTTCAGCATCACGAGGTCCTTGTGCGAATGGCGCACCTTGCGCAGCATCCGCACGTTCTCGCGCACCGAGCTCACCGCGCGCATGATCACGACGTCGTAGCGGTTGCGCGCCAAGTGCTCCTCGGCGCGGTCCCACACCGCGCTCGCGTTCTTCACGCCGAGGGTCGCGATCGCCTGCTCGAGGAACGTCACGCGCTTCTTCGTCGAGTCGAGCAGCACGACGCGGACGTCGGACTCCGTCATCGCGACCGGCAGGCCCGGGAACCCCGCGCCGCTGCCCAGGTCGAGCACCGTGCGCCCGAAGAGCGACACCTGCCGCGTGACGCGCCAGGAGTCGAGGTAGTGCTTCGCCGCGACCTCGCGCGGATCGTGGATCGCCGTCAGGTTGACGACGCGGTTCGCCTCGAGCACGAGGAGCGCGTGCGCCGCGAACTTGTCGAGCACCGCGGGCGCGATCTCCTCGCCCTGGAACGCCCAATCGAGCGCGGCGCGCATCTCGCCGAGGGTCGGGACGGGCGTGTCGGGCTTCCCCGCCAGGCCCTCCTCCTCGTCGTCGACCTCCCGCGTGGGGACGGGGTCGTCGCTCGAGATCGGCTCGTCGCTGGGGATCGGTTCCCCGCCGCCGGCCGCGGCGTCGTCGGGGTCGAAAGGCATCGCCATGCAGAGGAACGCTTCGCGCCGGTCGTCGTCGGGGGGATGGCAGGGCAGCAGGGGCTCGAACCCCGAACCTACTGATTTGGAATCAGTCGCTCTACCGATTGGAGCTACTGCCCTGTGAATGAGGGTGAGGAGGGTACTCTAGCTCCCGCTGCGCCGGCAAGACGGCGCGGACCACCGCGCACGCGAGTTGGTCCATAAGCGAGGGACGGATAGATTCCCTCGCGCGAATGACAGATAGAGACGAGAGCGCCCAATCCCCTCCCCCGCCGCCGGAACACGCGCCGCGGATCATCCCCGCCGACTCGATCCCTCTCGAAGTGCTCGATCAGGACGCGTTGCGCGTGATCTCGCGCCTCGAGCGCCACGGCTTCGAGGCGTACCTCGTCGGCGGCTGCGTGCGGGATCTGCTCGTCGGCCGGATCCCCAAGGATTTCGACCTGGCGACGAACGCGCACCCGCGCCAGATCAAGCGCCTCTTCCGCAACGGGCGCATGATCGGCCGCCGCTTCAAGCTGATGCACATCTACTACGGCAACCACATCGTCGAGACGGCGACGTTCCGGCGCGAGCCGTACGCGCGCGAGGAAGCCGACGAAGGCGACCTCCTGATCACCGAGGACAACCAGTACGGAACCGCGGAGGAGGACGCGCAGCGGCGCGACTTCACGGTCAACGGCCTGTTCCTCGATCCCACGCGCGGCCGGATCATCGACTTCGTCGGCGGGCTCGACGACCTCGAGAAATCGCTCTTGCGGACGATCGGCGATCCGGTCGTGCGGATGGCGGAGGATCCCGTCCGCATCCTGCGCGCGGTCAAGTTCGCGACGCGCCTGGGATTCCGGATCGAGGACGGCACGTGGGACGCGATGTGCAGCTTGGCTCCCCTGCTCGCGCGCTCGGCGCCGCCGCGGGTGCTCGAGGAGATCCTGCGCCTCCTGCGCTCCGGCACGTCGCTCGGCGCGCTGCGCATGCTGCGCAAGTGCGGCGCGCTGAAGGTCGTGCTGCCGGCGATCGACGCGTTCCTCGATCGCTGCGGCGAGGCGCACGAGGACAAGCGCGCGGAGTACCTGTGGCGACTGCTCGAGGCGCTCGACGCGGACGTGCACGCGGGCTACACGCCGACGACCGCGGTGTGCATCGCGCTCCTCTTCTCGCCGCTGATCGATCTGCGCAGCGACGAGGACGCGGCGGCGCATCCGGGCGCTCCGCCGGATCTCCTGCGCATCACGACGGACGTGCTCGAGCCGCTGACGATCAGCTCGCGGTTGCCGCGCAAGGACTGCGGTCGCGCGCGCCGCATCCTCCTCCAGCAACGGCGCTTCACGCAGCCGTCGACGAAGCGCTTCCGCCCCCTCGCGTTCATGCGCAGCGAGGAGTTCCCCGAAGCGCTGGACCTGTTCCGGTTGCGAGCCGCCGCGCGCGGACAAGGTTGGGACATCTACGAAGGCTGGCTCGCACGCCGCGATCTCGCCCTCAAGGCGCCGCCCGAGGAGCTGGCGAGCGAAGGCCGTCCGCGGCGCCGCCGGCGGCGCCGCCGCGGCGCGGCGGGGGGGCGCGTGTCGGATGGCGTGACCGGAGCGAGCGAAGGCTAGTTCCGACGCTCGACGGCGCGCGGGGCCTCCGTCCGGGGCGATCGCACGCCATCCGGGGAACCCGGACGTCGCCGGCGAATCCGCCGAGAAATTCCGTTCCTCCCCGCCCGCGGCCTCCGGCAGGGGTAGATTTTCGTGGTTCGAAACGGATCGAAGTTTCCGGGGGCGCCGACAGTGTTTCTCACCCCCAGAGATCAGGAGTGCGCAACGATTGCGGCGATTGCGGCACACGCGAAGCCTGGTCTGAAGCTGTGTCCGGTGCCCCCGCGCGGGGAAACCTCGATCCGATGCCAGGCGACTGGTCGGACCCGCCGATCAGGCGAGGGCCACAAGCCCCCGCCCGTTCGGCTCCTGCCACCCGCAGGGAGCGGTACTCTCCACCGCTCCCTGCCCCTTTAAACCCCGAGCTCCCGGGACTCCACGCTCGCGCGCGAGCGTGGCACCATGTCGCGCGATGTCTCTCATCGCGCACGCGCTCGCGATCGCCTGGATTGCCGCTCCCGCCACCGCGGCGATCCAGAAGAAGAAGAAGGCCGAGAAACCCGCGCCGCCCAGCCCCGAGCTCGCGCGGCGCGACCAGGAGAACGAGCGCGCCCGCCAGGCATTCCAAGCGCTCTCTCCCGGCGAGCGCGACGAGGTCGTCGAGTTCTTCTCGGCCGAGTCGGAGCGCCTCCCCACGTTCCAGCTCACGCTGATGCGCACGGTCCTCAAGGCGCAGGACAAGGACAGCGGTCTGTGGCCGGCGCGAGAGGCGCCCCCGGTCTTCGACCCCGCCGTCCACGCGCCCGGCCAGGTGATCCCGCGCGCGTCGATCCCTCCGGACGACCCGCGCGTGCTCGCGATGCTCGCGAAGGAGCCGGGCC
>CAZQHA010000168.1:0-9236 GCA_964592795.1 uncultured Planctomycetaceae bacterium
AAGAAGTTCCTCCTTGCCCATGCCGGCGCCGAGGAGCCGCGTCGCGTCGAGCGCCAGCGCTCCTTCGCGTCGGCGGGCGTGCTCTCCGGAAGCACGCCCGGCACGAGCGGCTGGCCTTTCTCGTCGAGCGCTTCCGGCTGCGGACGCTGCTCGGGGATCGGCGGCACCGGCGGCGGCGTGTCCTGCGGAAGGAGCGCCGCGAGCGAGAGGGCGAACGTGGAGATGGAGATGAGCATGTCGAACTCCGCGGCTACCCTACGGATCGGTCGCGGCGCGAGCTAGCCGCTCTACACACGTCGTGCACAGCCCCCTCGCCTGCCTCGTCGGACCGACCGCCTCCGGGAAGAGCCAGGTCGCGCTGGTCCTGGCGCAGCGGTTCGGCGCGGAGATCGTCTCGCTCGATTCCATGCAGGTGTACCGCGGCATGGACGTCGGAACGGCCAAGGCCAGCCGCGAGGAGCGCGCGCTCGTGCCGCACCACATGCTCGACCGCGTCCTGCCGAGCGAGCTCTACGACGTCAGCCGCTACCTCGCGGACGCCCTGCCGGTGCTCGGCGACATCGCGCAGCGCGGCCGGCGCGCGCTCGTCGTCGGCGGGACGGGGCTCTACCTGAAATCTCTCCTTGCCGGGCTGTTCGAAGGTCCGCGCGTCGACCGCGCGCTGCGCGCCGCGATCGAGGCGCGCGCGAAGTCGGCCGGCAACGCGGAGCTCCACCGCGAGCTCGCGCTCGTCGATCCGCCGTCGGCGGCGCGCATCCACGTCAACGACACGAAGCGCCTCGTGCGCGCGCTCGAGGTCTTCGAGCAAACCGGACGCACGATCACCGAGTGGCAGAAGCAATGGGCGAGCGGCGCGACGCAGCCGGCCTCCATCGCCGGGCTCGAGGTCGACGTCGCGGACCTCGACCGCCGGATCGCCGCGCGCACGGTCCAGATGATCCGCTCCGGTTGGCCCGAGGAAGCCGTGGCGATCCGGGAGCGCACCGGCTTCAGCCGCTCGTCGATCCAGGCGCTCGGCTACCGCGAGGTGCTCGACCTCGCCGACGGGCGCGTCGACTTCGAGACGTGCGCGCAGCGGGTCAGCCTGCGCACGCGCCAGTTCGCGCGCCGGCAGCGCACGTGGTACCGCAAGTTCGCGAACGCGACGTGGTTCCCGCCGGTCGACGCGGGCCGAAACGAAGCGAGCGCCGTGGAGGCGCTCGCCGAGCGATTCGCGGCCGCGTTCGGCTGGACCTAGCGCCGCCAGTCGTCGCCGCGCGTCTCGGGGAAGTTCAGCGCGTCGTGCATGAAGCTCGCGGTGACGACTCCGATCGGGCGGAAGGTTTCGCCGACGCCCTGCATGAACTCGTCGTCGCCGCCCTCCTCGAGCGTGCCGATGATCGAGTCGACCGGGATCGGGATGAACGCACCGCCCGCGGCGTACAGGATCGCGCCGGTGGCCAGGCCCTCGACGTGGATGTAGTTCCACGGGCGCGGCAGGAGGCTGTGCGTCGGACGCGGCTCGTAGATCTCGGGCGACGGCGGCTGGAAGGGGTTCTCGGGGTTGTGGTTGAAGAAGTGCCGGCGCACCGTCAGGTTGATGTCCTGCTTCTTCTTCCACTGGAAGTCGCGGTACAGACCGTCCTTCTCCCAGTCGTACGTGAGGAAGGCGCGGCTCATGCGCGGTCCGATCGACTTCTCGCTCCAGTGCCGATTCAGGTCGGAGTTGTGGGAAGCGCAGGCGGAGACGAGGCAGAGCGAGGCGGCGCACAGTCCGCTCAGGCCACGGTGCAACGGAAGACGGTTCATGAGGTTGACGGTCCAGCCGGGTAGGGGGGTAGGGGCCGGCAGAAGGGCGGCGAGTTTCCCCGCCGGACCGTCGGAAGTCCAGAGGCGGCCGGCTCGCAGGGCCTACCGACGGCCCCCTGAGTACCCCGATCCGCGCCCCGGTAACTCGCCGGCTCGGTTCGCCGACTCGGAATGAGCGCGCGCCGGATCGGCCTGTTCGGAGGCTCGTTCGACCCCGTGCACTCGGGGCACCTGCACGCGACGCGCGCGGCCCGCGCGGCGTTCGGACTCGATCGCGTCGTGTTCGTGCCGGCGGCCGAGCCGCCGCACAAGATCGGGCAGCGGCTCGCCGAGGGGCGGCACCGCTTGGCGATGCTCGAGCTCGCCATCGCCGGAGAGCCTGCGTTCGAAGCGAGCTCGATCGAGCTCGACCGCGGGGGTCGCTCGTTCACGATCGACACCGTCCGCGCCCTGCCCGCGGCCATCGGCGAGCGCGACGACTGCGAGATCTACTTGATCCTGGGCAGCGACAACCTCGCGGGGCTCGCGACCTGGCGCGCCGCGGGAGAGCTCGTCGACCGCGTGCAACCGGTCGTGGTCCATCGCGACGACGATTCGTGCGCGGAGAGCGAACCGCGCGCGCTCGCGCTCATCGCGGAGCGCCTGGGACCCGAGCGCGCGGAGAAGGTCCGCAAGGGCCGCGTCGATCTCCCGCCGGTGCGCGTCACCGCGACGGCGCTGCGCGGCGAGCTGGCGCACGGGAAGAAGCTGCTCGGCGAGATCGATCCTGCCGTGCTGCGGTACATCGAAGAGCACGGGCTCTACCGATGAGCGCGGCCGGCACGTTCGCGCTCGCGTTCACCGCCGCGGCGGCATCGACGTTCGTGCTGGCGCGGATCGCCGAGCGCTTCGCGTGGGTCGACGCCGCCAGCGACGCGCCGGACCGCAAGCAGCAGGCGCGTCCGGTTCCGCCGGTCGGAGGCGCTGCGATCGGTCTCGCGCTGTGCGTCGCGATCCTCGTCGATCCGGGAGCGCTGCCGGAGTTCTCGAGCCCTTGGACGCGGGCCGCGCTCGCGATCGCGTTCGCGGTGGGGCTCGCCGACGATCTCGCGCCGCGCGGGCTCTCGCCGCTCTCGAAGCTCGCGGGCCAGGTCGCCGCCGGGGCCGTCCTCGCCGCGCCCGCGTGGAGCTCCGATGCGCGCGAGGCGCTGCTCGTCGCCGCCCTGGCCGTCGCGGCGCAGAACGCGCTGAACACCTTCGACAACGCGGACGGCGCGGCCGCGTCGGTCGCGGCGTGCGGCTTCGCGCTCGGCCATCCGACGGCGCTGGCCGCGACCCTGGGGTTCCTTCCGTTCAACTTGTGGCTCGGACGCTCTGCGCGCGCGTACCTCGGCGACTCGGGGAGTCATCTGCTCGGCGTGGCGCTCGTGACGAGCCTGCCGCACGGCATGGCCGCGCTGTACTTGCCGGCGCTCGATCTCGCGCGCGTCAGCGTCGTGCGGATCGCGCGGGGAATCCCTCCGTGGGTCGGTGATCGCCGGCATCTCGCGCACCGCCTGCAGGTCGCGGGACTGGGGCGCACCGCGGTCGCGCTCACGCTCGCCGGCATCGCCGCGCCTGCGATCGTCGGCAGCGCGCTGGGCGGCGAGGCGTTCCTCGTCGTCGGCGTGGCGGTCACGACCGTCGCGTTCATCGCGGCCGTGGTGGCGACCCCTTCGTCGAGTTGAACCGTGCGCGGGCTTGCCGGGCCCCGTGCCGCGCCCGATAATCCCTGCCCCCAATTGCTACGCGCTCGAACGAGCGCTGCGCGCCGCGGACGGGGAACGGTATCCGCGTGAGCTACCCCCTGACCGCCATCATCTCCGATCTGCACGCGAACCTGCCCGCACTCGAGACGGCTCTCGACGACGCGCGCGAGCGCGGTGCGGAGCGCTACGTCTGCCTGGGCGACGTGATCGGCTACGGCGCGAACCCGCGCGAGAGCCTGGATTGGGTGATGCGCCTGTGCGTCGCGCAGCCCGGCGATCCGAGCGAGCGCCCGGGCTCGAGACCGCTGCGGCCGGGCGTGTGCCTACTCGGAAACCACGAGTACGCGCTGCTCCACACCGCCGAGGACTTCAATCCCAAGGCGCGCGCGGCGCTCGATTGGACGCGCGAGGAGCTGTCGCGGGGATCCGACCGCGACGCGAACTATTCCTACTGGGAGTTCCTCGATGCGCTCACGCCGTCGTGCTCCGACGAGCGCGTGATGTTCGCACACGGCTCGCCGCGCGATCCCGTCCGCGAATACATGCTCCCACGCGACATCCACGACGGCCCGAAGATGAGCGCGAACTTCGCACGGATGGACCGCGACGTGTGCTTCGTGGGCCACAGCCACGTGCCCGCGATCTACTACCAGGACGGGCGTCTCTTCCGCCCGCGCGGCACCGAGGGACCGTACGCGCTCGGCGCGCGCCCCGACGTGCGGGCGATCGTCAACGTGGGGTCGGTCGGTCAGCCCCGCGACGGCGACCCGCGCCTCTCGTACGTGCTCTTCGACGGCGACAACGTGAGCTTCGTGCGGCTCGAATACGATCACGCGGCGGCTGCATCGGCGATCCGCGCCGTGCCCGCGCTCCCCGACTTCCTGGCCGAGCGGCTCGCGCTCGGACGCTGAGCAGGACCCCTCCTTGGACAAGCGCCTACCGCTCGTTCTCGCCCTGTGCGTCCTGATCATGGTCGGGTGGACGTACCTGTTCCCGCCCAAGCGGCAACCACCGCCCGCGAGCTCGCCTGCGACCGCCGCCGCGGCCGGCGCACAGGACGGCGCGATCCCGCCGGACGGCGCGCCGGCCGTCGACACGCGCGCCCAGGAGCGCGCAGAGCCGACGCACCCGCGGACCGCGGACACCGAGGAGCGCACGCTCGCGCTCGACTTCGGCGAGCGCGGCCGGCCCGGACACTACCGCGCCGTGTTCACGAACCGCGGCGCGGCGCTCCAGGCGCTCTGGGCGCCGAACTTCGTCGACCGCGCCGGGCTCTCCCCGAGCGAACGCGACCAGGAGGAGCACTGGACCAAGCTCGCCACGCCGGTCGAGAGCGACGGTCGCGTGCAGCATTCCATGGTCGTGCGATCGACCTCGTCGTCCGCGCGCGAGCTCGAGACCCTGCCGCTCGAGGACGAGCTGTGGACGATGCGCACGCTCACCGAGGGCGGCGTGACGCGCGGCGTCGAGTTCGAGATCGCTCCCGGCACGGGCGTCGCGTACGTGAAGCGCTACACGTTCACGCCCGGCGAGCACCGCATCCACGTGGAGTTCGAGCTCGAGAACCTCGCGATTCAAGCGCCGCGGGGGAAGCAGGGCTACTCGCTGACGCCGGCCGTCGGCATGCCCGAGAACTCCGGCGACAAGTGGTACATCGAGCCGCAAGCGATCGCGGTCACGCGGCCGCGCGCGTCGGGCGCGCTGCAGGTCGAGGTGATCCACCAGGACCCGCGCGCCGAGGAGCGCTCCGGCGCGTTCCGCGTGGGCACCGGCGGACAGCTCAGCTTCGCCGGCGTGCACAACAAGTACTTCGCGGTGCTCGCGCGGCCGGCCGACGACCTCGCGCGCATGTCGGTCACGGGTGCGAGCTGGCGGCGCATGGTCGACGACGCGTGGAAGCGCGCGCACCCCGCCGAGGCGCAGGACGCCGGGCGCCAGATCGCGACCGACGTGCACTTCGAGCTGCCCCTGCCGCCGCTGGGCGAGAGCCGCGGCGTCCGCTTCGACGTCTACGCCGGACCCAAGGACCGCGACGCGCTGTTCGCGGCGAACGCCGACCACCTCGCGCTGATCGACCACGACTTGGGGTTCTTCTCGAGCATCGCGCACGTGCTGCTCGCGGTGATGGGCTTCTTCGAGCGGATCACCGGCAACTGGGGCGTCGCGATCATCCTGCTCACGCTGTCGGTGCGCTTGCTCCTCTTCCCGATCAACCGCCGGTCGCAGACGGCGATGGCGCGCTACCAGACGAAGCTGAAGCGCCTCCAGCCCAAGATCGACGAGATCAAGAAGAAGCACGCGAACGATCCCGCACGACAGCGCCAGGAGCAAGCGAAGCTGATGCAGGCCGAGGGCGCGTTCCCGCCGCTCGGCGGTTGCTTGCCGATGTTCCTGCAGATCCCGGTGTTCATCGGCCTCTACCGCGCGCTCGGCGTCAGCTTCGAGCTGCGACAGGCGCCGTTCTTCCTGTGGATGAACGACATGTCGCTGCCGGATCGCCTGCTGCGCATCGACTTCAACACGCACATCCCGTTCGTCGGGACGATCGAGTACCTGAACATCCTGCCGCCGCTGATGGTCGCACTGTGGATCTGGCAGCAGAAGGGCATGCCGGTGCCGGCCGACGAGCAAGCCGCGCGCATGCAGAAGATGATGATGTGGATGCCCGTGATGATGGGCTTCTTCCTCTACAACTACGCGGCCGGGCTCTCGCTCTACATGATCACGCAATCGGGCATCGGCATCGTCGAGCAGAAGGTGATCAAGAAGTACTGGCCGGTCGACGACACGGAGATCGAGCCCAAGAAGAAGGGCTTCATGGCGCGGCTGATGGAAGCGCAGCAGGCGCAGATGAAGAAGATGGAAGCGCAGCGGCGAGGGTCGCCGCGCAAGGTCAAGCGCTGACGCGCGCGGTGCGCCGTGTCCGACGGGACCACCATCGTCGCGCTGGCCTCTCCGCCGGGGCCGGGAGAGCGCGCGATCGTGCGGATCTCGGGGCCGCACGCGGCGGATCTCGTGCGCGCGGTGTGGGTCGGTGCGACCTCGGAGCTCGATCTCTCGCGCCGCTCGCTCCACCGCGGCCGGGTGCGCGATCGCCGCGCCGATCTGCCGGCGCTCCTTTATTGGATGCCCGGGCCGCGCTCGTTCACGCGCGAGGACGTCGCCGAGCTCCACGTGCCGGGCTCGCCGCCGCTCGCGCGGAGCGCGCTCGAGCGCCTGGTCGAGCTCGGCGCGACGCCCGCCGCGCCGGGCGAGTTCACCCGCCGCGCATTCTTGGCGGGTCGCATCGACCTGACGGAAGCCGAAGGCGTGCTGACGCTCGTCGCGGCGCACGACGCGGCGTCGTCGCGCGCGGGCGCCGCGCTGCTCTTCGGCGGCCTCTCGGAGCGGATCGCCGCGCTGCGCGGCGCTCTCGAGGAGCTGCGCGCGCTGTGCGAGGCCAGCCTGGACTTCGACGAAGCGGACGCGGGCCACGTGCCGCGCGAGGAGATCGAGGCGCGCCTGTCCGAGATCGAAGGCGATCTCGCGCGCGCCGGCGCCTGGGAGGCGCGCCGCACCGACGCATCCGGCGCGCCGTCGATCGTGATCGCGGGTGCGCCGAACGCGGGCAAGAGCTCCTTGTTCAACGCGCTGTGCGGCGACGAGCGCGCCCTCGTCAGCGATCTGGCGGGCACGACGCGCGACTTCTTGTCGGCGGACATCGACCTCGGTGGGGGGCCGGTGCAGCTCTTGGACGTCGCCGGGTTCGACCCGGACGCGCGCGGCGCCGACGACGCCGCGCAAGCGGTCATGCGCGCCGCGCTGGGCTCCGCGGACGCGATCATGTGGGTCGTCGACGCGCAGCGCTCCGACCTCGAACGCGCGCTCGGCGAGCGCGGGGAGCTGCCGCACGGCGTTCCCGTGCTCCTCGCGTGGAACAAGATCGACGCTCCGGGCGCAACCCCGCGCGCGCCGGAGGCGTTCGGTCCGTCTCTACCGACGTCGGCGCGGACGCGCGCGGGCGTCGACGATCTGCGCCGTGCGCTCGCCGAGCTCCTCGGCCGCACGAGCGCCCAGTCGTCCGCGGGCGGCCTCGCGCGCATGCTCGGGACCCGGCACAGGCTCGCGCTCGAGAGCGCGCTCGACGAGCTCCGGGTCGGTCGCGACGCGTGGCGCCGGGGCGCGCCGCTCGAGATCCTCGCCGAGCACCTGCGGCGTTCGACGTCGCGCCTCGACCAAGTCACGGGCCAGACGACGCCCGAGGACGTCCTCGACCGCATCTTCGCGCGCTTTTGCCTGGGCAAGTGAAGCGCTGGATCTACTGGAGCTTCGTGTCGTCCAACGTTGACACACAACATGTTGAGTGCTTTTCTCATGCGGCCCGCGTCCTCCCATGAGATGCCTGCGCTGCAAGCACGACAACGACCGCGTGGTGGACTCGCGGACGTCGACCGACGGGACCGTGATCCGGCGCCGGCGAGAGTGCCTCGACTGCTTCCTGCGCTACACGACCTACGAGCGGATCGAGGACACCCCGCTGCGGGTGATCAAGAAGAGCGGTGAGCGCGTCCGCTTCGACCGCGACCGGATCCTGGCCGGGATGATCCGGGCCTGCGAGAAGCTGCCGGTCTCGATCGAGGACTTGGAGGCCGCCACCGCGCGGATCGAGACCCGCTGCCAGGAAGAATACGACCGCGAGGTCGAGAGCTCGGTGATCGGGTCGCTCGTGATGGAGGAGCTGCGCGCGCTGAACCAGGTGGCCTACGTGCGCTTCGCGAGCGTCTACCGCGAGTTCAAGGACGTCTCGCAGTTCATGGACGAGCTGCGGCCGATCCTCGAGTCGCGGGGCAAGAGTGCGAGCAGCGATCGGGGTTCCGCGTGACCCTCTCGCGTGTCCAGAAGCGCGACGGGCGCGAAGTGCCCTTCGACAAGCGCAAGATCGAGTCCGCGGTCGCGCGCGCGCAGCTCGCCGTCGGTGAGGCCGACACCGAGTTCGCGTCCGAGGTCGCCGACATCGTCGAGCTGGCGCTGAAGCGCCGCCACGACGCCCCCGGCAGCGGCGCGCCCTCGATCGAGGAGATCCAGGACCTCGTCGAGCAGGCGCTGGTCGAGCTCGGCCGCGCCCGCGTCGCGAAGGCGTACATCCTCTACCGCGACCGGCGCGCGCGCCTGCGAGCCGCCGTCCAGGTTCGCGATCCTTCGACGCCGTCGTCGCCGCCCGCGCCCGGGCGCGCTCCGCGGGTGAAGATGTCGAGCGGCGTCGAGCCCTGGAGCAAGGGCCGCGTCGTCGCCGCATTGATGAACGAGGCCGACGTGCCGCGCGAGGTCGCGGCCGAGGTCGCCGCGCGCGTCGAGCAGCGCGTGTTCGACAGCGGGCTCACGCGGATCTCGACGGCGCTGATCCGCGAGCTCGTCGACAACGAGCTGATCGAGCTCGGCCTGGCTCAGGCGCTGCGCCGACAGCGGCCCGTCGGGCTGCCGCGGCACGATCTGCGGCGCCTCCTCGAGGGCCGCGGCGAGCGGACGAGCGCGGCCGCGATCGGGGGCGAGATCCTGCGCCGCTTCACGCTCGACGACGTCTTGCCCGAGCCGCTCTCCGAGATGCATCTGCGCGGCGACCTGTGGCTCGAGAACGCGGACGCGCCCGAGCTCTGCCTCTCCTGCGCGCTCCCCTCCGAGCTCTACTTGCGCGGCGAGCCCGTGCCGCGCGCGGCCTTCGAGATGCTCGGCGACGTCGCGTCG
>CAZQHA010000169.1:0-9170 GCA_964592795.1 uncultured Planctomycetaceae bacterium
GTGCTGCGCGCGTCCGCGAAGCTCCCTTCGCTCGCGCATGCGATCAACTGGAAGAGCGGCGGGCTGAAGCAGATCCACGTCGAGATCGAAGGGGATCTCATCGCGGACGATCAAGGCGTCACGAACCTACAGCGCGCGATCGCGAAGCGCGCGCCGGCGAGCGACGAGGCGCCCTCGCAGGACGAACCCGCCGGCGAGTCGTCCGATCTCGGACGGATGCTCCAGAACCTCGACACCGAGGTGACGATCGACGTGAAGCGGCTCTCTTGGTCCGATGTCGAGACGCGCAAGCTCGGCGCGCCGTTCGAGGTGCGCGGTCTCGCCTTGAAGCTGACCGCGCAGCCGGGATCTCCGATCCGCGTCGAAGGCGCGGGGCAGCTCGTGTCGGATCCGCCGGGACGCATCGCGATCGACGCCACCGTGCACGGTCCGATCCAGCTCGGCCGCGCGTGGCCGGTCGGGACCGTCGACGCCGACGTCCGGATCGAGAACTTCTCGACCGCGATGGTCGACGGCATCGCCGAGCTCGGCGGTGACTTGAAGGAGATCCTCGGACCGACGTTCAACGTGACGCTGCGCGCGACCGGCGCGACCCCGACGGCCGGAGATCTCGACCTCGCGCTCGATTCGCAGCGCACGAGCGTGAAGCTGAAAGGGCGTTTCGCCGACAACACGTTCCAATCGGTGGACGGGCCCGCGCTGACCGCGAGCATCGCGGCGCCGCAAGCGGTCTTGTCCCGGCGGCTCGCGCCGCATCTGCCGGCGGGGATGAAGATCGTCCCGGCGGGCGTGGAGGACGAGGCGTGCACGCTGCGCGTCGAGAACCTCGTGCTCCCGATCCCGGCCGGCCCGCTCGCGGATCGGCGGCAAGCCAGCGCGGCGTTCGAGTCGATGCGCTGCGACGTCGCGCTCGATCTGCCGGCGGCGCGCGTCGAGACCCCGGCGGGTCCGCCGATGACGATCGACGGCGTGCTGACCGCGTCCGTGGCTCCCGGCACGCCGCTCGTCGTCGCCCTCGACGGCGATCTCTCGGGTACGGCGAAGCTCTCCCTCCGCGCGTCGGTCCCCGAGCCGTGGGCGCTCGTGTCCGAGGGGCGGCTCCTGCCGTCCGATCTCGATGCGCGCGTCACGGCATTGCCGGTGGCGTGGATCGAAGCGTTCGTGCCGGCGGACCTCAGGATCGGCGAGGCGCTCGGCGATTCGATCGACCTCGAGCTCTCCGCGAAGAACGCGTCGCTCGACACGGGCGGCGTGAAGCTCGCCGTGCGCGCGCCGAACGCGTCGGTGGATCTCACCGGTCGCCTCGAGCACGCGGTGTTCCTGACGAACGGCGACGAGGGGCTCCGCGTACACGCTGCGCTGCCGCCGAGCTGGCTCGGATCGCAGATCGCCGCGCACATGCCGCCCGGACACAAGATCGAGATCGGCGAGGGCCCGCTCGAGCTCTCCGCGAGCGAGCTCGTCGTCCCGATCGCCGCGAAGAGCACGACGCCGGCCGATCCGTTCGCCGCGTACGCCGGCCGCGCCTCCGCGTCGATCACGTGCACGCTGCCCGCGGTGCGCTGGTCGGACGAGTCGACGCGAGCTCGGGCCGAGCTCACGGGCGCGACGATCCACGCGCACCTCGCGCCGAGCAACGCGCTCGACGTCACCGTGCGCTCGTCGCTCGACACCGGAGCGCGGGGCGAGATGAACGTCGACGTGCGCGTGCCGGACGCCTGGGCGCTGGCGCGCATGGAGAGCACGTCGCAGATGCCGCCGATCGACGTCGGCGTGCGCGTCGATCGACTGCCGACCGCGCTGGTCGACGCGTTGGCGGGGACGGACGGCATGCTCGCGACTTGGCTCGGCCCGCAGATCACGGCCGGCGTCACGATCGACGAGGCAAACCTCTCCGCCGGGCACGTCGAAGCGCGCGTCGAGACGGCGAAGGTCGCTTTGGGTCTCGCCGGCAAGCTCGAGGGCGGCGTCTTCCAGGCGTCGGGCGACGAAGGGTTGCGCGTGCACGCGCGGATGACGCGCGAGGACCTCGAGCGCGTTCTCGCGGCGAGCCTGCCGCCCGGCACGCAGTTCGACGGCGCGCTCTTCGAGCAACCGATCGAGCTCCACGTGCGCAACGTGTCGCTCGCGATCCCGGACTTCGCCGCGACGAGGAGCGCGTCCGCGAAAGGCGCCGTGTCTGCGGCCAAGGACGCGCCCGCGTCGAGCGCTCTCCTCGAGGGGCTCAGCGCGGAGGCGACGGTGACGATCCCGCCGTTCGCGTGGTCGAACGACTCGATGCGCGCGTCGAAGCAGTCGCTCGGCGTCACGAAGTGCGCGCTCACCGCGAAAGTGGCGCCGAAAGCGCCGCTCGAAGCTCAGCTCGCCGCGGAAGTCGCTGCGGCGTCGCCGGGCAAGCTCGACGCGACGATCCGCGTCGACGATCCGTGGTCGGTGATGCGCGGCGAGGGCGCGCGCCTGGCGCCCGTCGACGCGCGCGTCACGATCGACGACCTGCCGACCGACATCCTCGCGCTGTTCGCGGGGGAGCAGCCGATGCTGCTCGCGCTGATCGGCACGCCGATCGACGTCGAGATCCGCGCCGACGACGCGGCCGTCGATCGCGGCGCGATCCGCGCGAAGGTGACGACGCCGTCGACGTCGCTCGCGGTCTCCGGACGGCTCGAGCAAGGCGCGTTCGTCTGCACCGGCGACGAAGGCGTCGATCTGAGCGTCAACGTGCCGCCGGAGTTCGTCGCGTCGCAGATCGCGCCGAAGCTCCCCGCGGGGACGCGCCTCGCGCTGCCGGCCGACGCCGGCGCGTTGACCGCGAAGATCCGCAACACGAAGTTCGCGTTCGCGTCGAACGCCGAAGGCGCCGTGCGCGTGCGCGATGCCGCGGCGGCGCGCGACGAGCTCGCGAGCGTCGTCGCGCAGGACTCGGCGCAGAATCGCGACGACGCATCGAAGCCAGCGTCATCGCAAGCGGTTGAGAGCACCTCTGGCGATTCGGCGCCTGCGGCGCCGAATGCGATGCTGGCATTCCTCGCCGATCTCGGCCTCAAGCTCGAAGCCGGATTGCCGACGCTCGCCTACTCCGACGCGGCGACGGACGCCGCCGGAAGGCCGATCGTGCTGCGGGACACGCGTCTGTGGGTCGAGCTCGCGCCGGGCGCACCGCCGTCGGCCGGAATGGCGTCGAAGATCGACGACACGGAGCCGGGCAGCATCGACGTGACGGTGCGCGCGCTCGATTCCCTGTCGAAGCTCGCGCAGCCCGGAGAGCTGGAGCGCGTGCGGATCGCGGCCGACGTGAAGGCGACGCAGGTGCCGACGGCGCTCGTCGACCTGCTCGCGCGGCAAGACGGCCTGCTCGTCGACACGCTCGGCCAGAAGCTCGAGCTCAAGGCGAAGACGGACGCGCTCAGCATGGAGCAGGGCAAGTTCGTCGTCGACCTGACGTCGCCGCAAGCGTCGCTGCACGCGTCGGGCGAGATGAAGGACAAGACGCTGTCGATGTCCCGCACCGACCGCGGCGTCGCGCGCTTCCAGTTGACGCCGCTCGCGTCCGAGCGCGTGGTCGGCAACCTCGTGCCCATGATGTTCAGCGTGTCGAAGCCGGCCGGCTCCGATCCGGTCGTGCTGACGCTCGACGACCTGCGCTATCCGCTCGACGGGAACCTGTCGAACCTCGACGCGACGGTGAACCTGAACTTGGGCGAGGTGACGTATCGTTTGCTCCCCGGCCTGGAGTCGTTGCTCGGCTCGCTCGCCGGCACGAAGTCGGTGAAGGTCCCGGCGCTCCAGATCCCGATCCGGCAAGGCGTCGCAACGTATCAGGACATGCCGATCGTGATCGGCAACACGACGTGCAAATTCTCGGGCACGTTCAGCCTGGTCGACAAGTCGTTCCGCATGGCGACGTCGATCCCACTGTCGGCGCTGGGCAAGAAGGTGAACTCGGCGCTCGAGGGCGCGCGTCAGTTCCTCGATCCGAACATGCCGGTGCCGATCGAGATCAGCGGCACCTGGAAGAGCCCGCGCGTGGCGATCGGCGAGGACTTCATGAAGTCGGTCGTCGAGAACGCGGCGAAGGGCGGGCTCGAGGATTTGCTGAAGGGGCTGGGCGGGAAGAAGAAGAAAGACTGAGCCGTAGCTTCAGAGCGCCACCGCGCGCCCGAGCTTCTCCGACACGACCTCCGCGACGCGCGCGAAGAGCTCGTGGCCGTCGCGATCGTCGACCCACGTCTTCTTCCGCTCGTCCCAGTCGTAGTGCCACGCGCGCGCGCCGGCCGCGAACCACATCTGGTCGGCCGCGGTCTGACGGTTCAGCACGTACCGCCGCTTGTCCGCGAACTCGAGCGTCACCACGCCGTCGCTCGTCGCGTAGTCGAGCTCGTCCGGGTCGAACTGCTCGAGCCAGCGAGCGACGCGCTCGAGGCACTCGTCGGCGCGTCGCAGGAATTCGCGGGAGTCCACGTGGCACAGGATAGCGAGCGGCGCTGCGAAGCGTCGGCGCGTTCCTTTGCCGCGGCCTCGCAGGTCAAGCGCGCAGCGTCAGAACACGCGGAACTCGGCGATCTGCGACTTCGCGATGCCGCCCGGCGCAGCGGGATCGTTGACGAGCCACTGTGCGTGCAGAATCTTGTTCGAGCCTTCGAGCCACGCCGGCAGCGTGAAGTGATACGTCTGGTAACCCGCGCCCGGGCCCGCGCCGTTCAGCACCATGTGCACCGACTTCACCGCCATGCGCACGGGCGTATGAGCACCGCTCGTCGGCCATGCGCGGCTCGGCAGCGAGATCAAGAGGTGCGCGCTCGCGCCGCCGAGCCCCTGCGCGATTCCGATCTTGAATCCGGGCACGCCGGCCGCGGGCGGTGAGCGCGCGAGGATGACCGGCGCGAAGCCGCCGGTTCCCGGAACGCTCGTTCCCGTCAACGTCGGATTGGGGAGCGCGTTCTCCGAGTGGAGCTGCGGCCGATCGAACGGCGGCAGCTCGTTCGCGACGCGCGCGTCCGTCAGGCCGCCGGTGATGAACGCGACCAGTTGATTGCGCTGGATCTGCGACAGCCCGAGCGGCTGGATCAGCGGGTCCTGGTTGTCCGCGAAGTTCCCGCCGCCGTTGTAGAAGTTCATCACCAGGTTCAAGTCGGTGAGCCCGCCCGGGTGGAAGAGCCGCTCGCGCAGTCCTGCGTTGCGCAAGCTCGGCACCTTGAACTTGCCGCGGTCGGCCGGGTCGCCGGTGACGAGCTGGCGGCCCAGGTCCTCCGCGTTGGGGCGCAGGCCGATGTTGCGGAACGTGCCGTCGGAGAAGAGCGGCGGAATGTGGCACGACGCGCACTGGCCTTGCCCGTTGAACACGAGGAGACCCTGGAGCTGGAACGGCGTCAGCGCGTTCGGGTTCCCTAGGTTGAACGCGTCCCACGGCGTCTGATCGGGAATCAGCGTGCGCTCGTACGTCGCGATCGCGAACGCGATGCGCACGGCGGTGATCGCGGGGTCGCCGAACGCGGCTTCGAAGAGCTCGGGATACGTCGGGTTCACGGCCAGCGCGCTGACGATGTCCGGCGTCAGGTTGCTCGCGAGGCGCAGCGGTTCGACGTCGGCCAGCTTGCTCTCGACCTCGGCGAAGGTGCGCGACTCATGGCCCATCTCGACGTCCGAGACGATCGGCGCGAGCGCTTGCGATTCGAGCGCTCCGCCCGCGGCGATCACCACCGCGCTCGAAGTCGGATCGACGAAAGTGCCCGAGGCGCGGCCGTCCCAGAACAGCTCGTCGAAGAACGCGACGCCGATCGCCGTCTGCGCGGTCCGCGGAGTGACCTGCACCGCGAGATCGAAGAGCGCGTCCGGCGTGAAGTCTTCGATCGAGTCGGAGCGTACGACTCCGAGCGAGCCGAACGTGTCGTCGGGCGTGTTGAACTGGCCGTCGAGCCCCGGATGCCGCGTCGCCGGCCCCAGCCGCGGATCGCTTCCGCCGGAAGCGGGGATGTGGCACGTCGCGCACGCGACCGTGTTGTCCGACGACAGCTGCTCGTCCCAGAAGAGGATCTTGCCGAGCACCGCCTTCTCGGGCGTGATCGGGTTCTCGGCCGGGACTCGTACGGGCGGGAGCTGCGCAGCGGCCGTGCTCGCGAGCGCGAGCACGCCCAGTGGCGCGATGGATCCGAAGCGGGGGGGCATCGAGGACTCCTCGGGAATGCGATTGTCGCAGGACGTGAATTGTGACGAGGATGTTCCGAGCCGCGCGAGGTTTCCCCGGCGGGCTCACTCGAATCGGGACACCGTGAACACGACCTGCACGCCCTCGATCTCGAGGTCGCCGAGCCCGCCGGAGAGATCGACGGTCGTGTCCGACCAGCGCACGCCGAAGCCGATGAAGTCGCCCGTCGGGATCTCGAACTCGATGCCGGCGCGCGCGTAGAAGCCCGTCCCGAAGCCATCGCCGTCCTCGCGCGTGTCGTCGTCGAGCTCCTGGTCCCAGTCCGCGAACTGCATCACCGGGCCGCCCGCGCCGTAGATGCGCGCGTGGTCGCCGAGGTCGAGGCTCACGAACGGCCCGCCGTAGACGTCGATGAGCAAGAGGTCGACGTCGATCGCGACCACCGCTCCGCCGCCGCCGAACGCGAACGCCTCCGCGTTCGCGCGCCCGCTGAACGAGAACAGGCCTTCGAGCCCGACGTCCACGTCGTCGCCGGCGAGCTTCCACTGCGCGCCGCCGCCGATCAGCGGCAGCTGGTCGAGGCTGCCGTCGTCGCCGTCGACCTCGACGTTGCCGCCGCTCGTGATGTCGACTTGCTCGAGCAGCGACGCACCGAAAAAGCCTTGGAACAGCGGCTGGCCGATGAACCAACCCGGGTACGGCGGCGCCTCGAACGGGATCGTGCTGCGCGCCTGGGTCGATTGGATTTGGTACGTCGTCGCTTGGGGCGAGGGCGATTCGAGCCGCTCGGGCGGCACCGATTCGAGCCTGCGGCTCGGCGCCGACGGATTGGGCGCAGCGCAACCTGCGGCACAGACGAGCGAGAGCGCGACTCCGGCGGCGCTGCGTGCGTTCATGGGCGCGGGAAGGGTATCCGACGGGACGACGATCGTCGCGTGTCTCAGGCGAAGCGTGACGCCGGTGCGCGCACACGACAGGATGTGACGACGACACTCGCAGACTGGAAACCCACGATGAAGAAAGACAAGCCGTTCCTCACCGACGTCAAGACGCTCCGCGCCCGCGCGCGCCAGCACATCGAGCAGGGCGCGATCACGGGCAGCTACAAGGCCGACCGCGAGACGGTGGTCAAGCTCCTCAACGAAGCGCTCGCGACCGAGATCGTGTGCGTGCTGCGCTACCGCCGGCATCACTTCATGGCGGCCGGCATCAACGCCGAGGCCGTCGCGGCGGAGTTCCTCGTGCACGCGAACGAGGAGCAGGCGCACGCCGACCAGATCGCGGCGCGCATCGTGCAGCTCAACGGCGAGCCGAACTTCAACCCTGAAGGACTTCTCACGCGCAGCCACGCCGAGTACGTCGAAGGCAACGGGCTCCTCGACATGATCAAGGAAGACCTCGTCGCCGAGCGCATCGCGATCGACAGCTACCGCGAGATGATCGACTACGTCGGCGACAAGGACACGACGACGAAGCGCATGCTCGAAGGGATCCTCGCGATGGAGGAGGAGCATGCGGACGATCTCGTCGGGATGCTCGAGGAACTGGCGGGCTGACGCGGCTCTAGAAGAGCGTCAGCACCGCGACCTCCGACTTCGCGACGCCGCCCGGCGCGGCGGGATCCTGGATCAGCCACTGCGCGTGCAGGATCTTGCCGGAGCTCTCGAGCCAGCTCGGAATCGTGAGGTGGTAGGTCTGATAGCCCGCGCCCGCTCCCGATCCGTTCAAGATCAATCGAACGGTCTTCAACGCAGGTCGCATCGGCGCGTGCGCGCCTGCTCCGGGAATCGACGCGTCGGGCGTCGAGATCACGAGCCGCGCGCTCGCTCCGCCGAGCCCCGCGCCGACGCTGAGTCGAAAGCCGGGCACGCCCGCCGCCGGCGGCGAGAGCGCGATCATCGCGGGAACGAATCCGCCCGCGCCGGCGACGCCGAGGCCGGTCAGCGTCGGGTTGCTCGGTGAACCCTCCGAGTGCAGCGTCGGCCGGTCGAACGGCGGCAGCTCGTTCGCGACGCGCGGATCGGTCAGTGCTTCGAGGAAGCTCGCGACGAGGTCGAGTTGCGCCTCGGAGAGGTTCAAGTCGAAGACGAGCGGGTCCTGGTTGTCCTCGACGTTGCCGCCGCCGTTGTAGAACTGCAGCACGGAAACGAGGTCGGGCATCTCGCCGGTGTGGAAGAACCGATCGCGCAACGCGACGTTGCGCAGCGTCGGCACCTTGAACTTGCCGCGGTCGAAGACGTTCCCGGTGACGAGCTGCCGTCCGGGGTCCTCGATCGCTGGCCGCAGACCGGTGTTGCGGAACGACTTGTCGGAGAAGAGCGGCGGCAGGTGACACGCGGAGCAGTGCGGTCCGCCGTTGAAGATCTGCTGCCCTTGGCGCTGCTCGAGCGTCAGCGCGCCCTGGTCGCCTTGCACGAACGCGTCCCACGGCGTCTGGTTCGGGACGAGCGTGCGCACGTACGTGGCGAGCGCGAACGCGATGCGCACCGGCGTGATCTGGCTCGTGCCGAACGCGGCTTGGAAGAGCTCGGGATACGTCGGATCGACCGCGAGAGCGCTGACGACGTCGGGCGGCAGAGCGTCCGCGAGCCGCAGCGGCTCGACGTCGGCGAGCTTGGCCGTGATCTCGGCGAACGTGCGCGACTCGTGTCCCATCTCGACCGGCGATACGAGCGGCTGCAGCACGAGGTTCTCGAGCGCGCCGCCGCTCGGGATGACCACCGCTTGCGTCAGAGGATCGACGAACACGCCCGAAGCGCGTCCGTCCCAGAAGAGCTCCCCGAAGAACGCCGCGCCGATCACCGACGGCGCGCGGCGCCGCGTGACTTGAACCGACAAGTCAAACAGCTCTTCTGGCGTGTAGTCATCGTCCGCGTCGGCGCGCACGACCCCGTGCGAGCCGAACGTGTCGTCGGCGGTGTCGAACACTTCGTCGAATCCAGGATGGCGGATCTCGTCGCCGACGCGGGGATCGCTGCCACCCGCCGACGGAACGTGGCACGTACCGCACGCCATCGTGTTGTCCGAC
>CAZQHA010000170.1:0-9165 GCA_964592795.1 uncultured Planctomycetaceae bacterium
GCACGCGATGGATGCAGAACGTGCATTTCTCGACGACCCCCTTGGGCCGCGGCCGGTTCCCGAGGTAGTGCGTCTTCGGATTGAGCTCCTCGGCCGGGACGCGCGGCTCGGTCCAATTGAAGTGTCGTGCGCCGTACGGACACGCCGCCATGCAGCAGCGGCATCCGATGCACCAGTCGTAGTCGATCACGACGATGCCGTCGGGCTCCTGCCACGTCGCGCCCACCGGACACGACTTGACGCACGGTGCATTGCGGCAGTGCTGACACGCCACCGGCAGATAGAAATGGCCCGGCTCCGGCACCTGCTCGGGGTCGTAGTAGGGATCCGCGTGCGCGAAGTCGATGCCCTTGTCCTTCTCCATCGCGAGCACGCGGATCCACTCGAGCTTGGGGTCGCGGCTCTGATTGTTCTCCTCCACGCACGCATGAACGCAGCGCCGGCAGCCGATGCAGCGCGACAGATCGAGCGCGTACGCGAACTCGACGCCGCCGCGCGGCGGCTGCATCCCCACCTCGACAGGCCTCCCGAATCGCGCGGCGAACTCGCGCTCGAGGCCGGCGAGCATTTCCTGGACCTCGTCCTTCGACAGCTCTTTCAGGTGCCTGCGGTAGAACTCCGTGTGCGTGGGCTCGGTGCAACTCCCCAGCGCGGCCGCCGCGCAGCCCGCGAGCGTGCACAGGAAATCTCGGCGCGACAGCTCGAGCTCGCTCACGGAGTCCGCTCCGGCCTCGGCGGAGGCGCTTCGGGTTTCAGCGGCGCGAAGCGCGGCGAGTGCGCGTTGTGGCAGCTCACGCACAGCAGATACTGCTTTTCACCGTCCCACATCCCGGTGCGACGACCGTGCACGCCGGCGCGCCAGTCGCGGTACTTGTCGCCGTGGCATTGACCGCACAGGCGGTACGATTCGTCGAACGACAGCGTCTCGCCGCTCGCGAGACGCAACATGTCGCGATTGGCGGAGTCGTGGCAATCGAGGCACCAGCGGTGCTCTTCGTCGTGGTGCAGCTCGATCTCTTGGTGCGCCGTCTTCAGCGTGCGGCGTTTGGCCTTCACTGGCAGCGCCGGATCGTGGCAGTCGCTGCACGGGAACACGCCGTCGGAGAACGGCGGCGGAGGCACCTCGAAGGCCAGCATCGTCGACGGAGCGGGCGCCGCCTGCGTCGTGTGCTCGAGGGTCGTACCGGAGTAGAGGGCGACCGGCTCCGGTGCGCAAGCGACGACCTGGAGCGGGACGACGAGGGCAAGAGTGAGTCTCGCGGCCTGGCAACCTCGGGCCGCCCGTCGAATCACCCGGCTAGTCGGAGGAATTCGCTCCATTGGCGTGCGCGTCTTCGTGGATCGCGAGGATGCGTCGCACCTGCGGTTCGTTCCGGCGCGTCTCGAGCGCCGAAAGCGCGCTGGCGACGACCAACTCGTCGGGCTCGCGCCACAGCTCGCCGTTCAAGTCCCACAACCGATCTCCGGGACACGCCGCGGCGAAACCCGCGCTCGCTCGACGACGCAGGTCGATCGCGACGTTTCCGGCGTCGAACGCCAGGCGGCCGAGGGCGGCGCAAGCCTCGGCGTCTTGGGTCGCGAGCTCGGTCAGCTGCTCGAGCGCGAATGCCGTCAAGGACGGTGTCCGCGCATCCGCGGCCCGGATCAGGACGTCCAGCCATCGCACCGTCACCGGCGCTGATGTGTCCCGCAGCGCGCGCAGCAGCGCGATCTTCTCCGCGACCGGCCCGGTGCCCGACAGGATCTCGGCCGCCCGGGCAGCGAGCGCGCCGGGCTCAGCGCGTTCGAGAGCCACGAATGCCGCGCGCAAGTCGCGCTCCTTGGCACGCGTGACCGGGACGACCGCGACGAGCTGCGGCCGCTCCCAGTCGGAGTCGCCGGCCGGCGACGCAGTCTGTGCCGCGCACGCGGAGCGCCCGATCTCGGCCTCGATCGTCGCCATCGAATCGGGTTCGGTCGTCGGCGACACGCCGCCGTTCTCTGGGATCGAGGCGGGCGTGGGAGCCGCTTCCAGCCGCTGGAGCGCCCCGATGCACAATGCGATCGACACGGCCGATCCGCCCAGCACCGCCAGGAGGATCGGCCGCCTCGGATCCGACGTCGGGATGGGGACGCTCATCGCAGTTCATCGAGCTAGTAGGTCTTGTGCATGAGCTCCACGCTCCACTCCGAGCCCTCGTCGTGGCATACACCGCACGACTCCGCGCCGGACGCGGACGTCTGAGCTTCGATGTGCGCTCGTGCGTCCGTCGAATCGTGGCACGCGGCGCACACCGCAGCCCAGCGCTTGAGCGGCTCGACCTGCACGCTCGGGTGACTGCGTTCGGACGGTTCGTGCCAGGCCGTGTTGTCCACGCCGTGGCACTTGCTGCAGTTCGACACGCCGCCCGGCAGCGCGGGGAACATCACTTCGTCGAAGTGCGACACCCCGTAGTTGTTGGGGTAGGCGCCGGAACCGAATCCGACGACGGCGAATGCCGAGGCGTTCGCCAGCTCCTCGCCCATGTGAATCTGGTGCAGCATCGAGCGGAAGCCGATCGTCTGCGCCGTGGTCGCCGGAGCGTTGGCCGCGATGTACTGGGGCCGGTCTTCCGCGCCGGACGCACCGTGGCACAGGATGCACGAGTTGAAGCTGCGCCGGCCCGCGCCGTGGAACGTCAACTCTTGGTGGCAGTTGTAGCAGTTCTGCGCCGTCGAGATCAGCGCGTACGGCTCGACCTCCGCCGCCGATCCGACCAGGAAGTCGATGTTCGCGGAGTCCGAAGCCGAGCGGTAGCTGTTGGACTCGCCGTAGAGATTCAACGTCAGCGAGCGTGAGCTCCAGATCCCGAGCGTGTACGTGCCGTCGACGAGCGGTTTGCCTTCCCAATCGCCGAGCGATTCGCCGATGTCCGGCGACCCGTTGATCGCGATCGGATACACGCTCGGCATCACGAAGTCCGTCGTGTAGGAAACGACCACGTCGTTGCCGTCGCCGAACTCGACGAGCTCGGTGATCTCTCCGGTCGCGGCGTTCAACGAGTAGTCCGGAGCGCCGCCACTGGCGGTCTTCGAGGTGAGAGTGACCTCCTTCACGGATGCGCCCGCCGCGTGCGCGAGCCTGAGACCGTGCGGATAGCTCGTGCTCCCCGTCGACCCGAACCACAGTCGCGTGCCATCGACGTACTGAATGCGCACGTACTCTTCGTTCGCGAGCCCGTCGTCGACGACGATGTATTCGTCGCGCGCGAAACCCGCCGCGCTCGCGACGTCGATGTAGTTCTGCGGCCCGACCGTCTCGCTCGCAGCCGTCGTGTTGCCGCCCGCCGTCGCCGTGCGCACCCATACCGACGTGACCCCGCCCGAGATGTTCCAGAGCGGGGTGTACGACGTCGTGAAGACGTCGCCGAGCGCTCCGGTCGCGGCGCCGGCTGACTCGAGGAACACCGGCATCGGCAGATTCACGGTGTAGGGTTGCGCCCCGGTGAGCATCCCCGTCGGAATCGTGCTGTTGACCACGACGTTGTAGTTGCCCGTCGGGCCCGAAACGATCGACGTGATGTTCGACACCGCGCTCGGCAACACGGCGGCACCGTCGTCGTCGACCATGGTGAACGTGATCTGGATCTTCTCCCCGGGGTCGATCGTGCCGTCGTCGTCGTTGGCGCCCGCTTCGACCAAGCTGGTGACCTCGAAGTTGAGGCCTGGATCGAAGGACGTGTCGAGCAGGGGATGCAGGTGCGCGTCCTGGACCGCGATCGCGGTGCCTGAAGTCCCGTGGCACAGCGTGCAGTTGGCATTGTTCGCCTGCTCGCCCATGGTCTGCTGGTTCGCGGTGTAGGGTTGACCCCAATGCACGTCGTCGTGGCACGCACCGCAGGCGGCGCGCGACGGTTGCGTCTTGTGGATGTCCCCTTGCGTCGGCGCGACGAGCGGACCCGTCGGACCGTCGGGATCGCCATGGCACACCGCGCAATTCGACGGACCCGTGCGCACCAGGTCCTCGGCGGCTTTGGCGTTCGCGGAGAGCGCGCTGTAGCCCGCATCGCGCGGCATCGCGACCAGGCCCTGCGGCCAGGCCGGGAAGGCGACGTGCGTATAGTCGTGGACCGAGCTCCGGCCCGCGACCAGATACGGAGTGCTGGCTCCGTAGACGCGGGCGCCGTTGGCGTCCGTGGTGAGCCCTTGGACCGAAGGCAGGTGCTCGCCCGCGTGGATCTTGTGGATCATCACCTTGAAGTCGATGCTGACGCCGGGAGTTCCGCCGGCCAAATCCGGATCGTTTCCGTCCTCCGCTCCGGCGGTGTGACACATCAGGCACAGCGTGACGCTCCGGCGCCGACCGCCGTGTGCCTGCAAGTCTTGGTGGCAGCGATTGCAGTTGTCGCGCGTGACGACCTCCCGCGACAAGACCGAGCCGCCGTTGCCGATCACGAAGTCGAACACGGCGTCGTCCGAGGCGTTCCTGGAGACTCCGTCGAGCGTGTAGCTCCAACTGCCGTACACCGCGACCGTGTACGTTCCGTCGTCCAAGGACCGCTCGTCCGCGTCGCCGTCCGCCAGCTCGCCGTCGGCGATGCCGAACGACGGCGAGTCGTTGAGCGGTGCCAGGTACGTCGCCGGAATCGGCGTGGCGAACGTGTACGTGTAGGATCCGTCGGCCTGTCGAACCGCGCGCGTCACGACGTCGCTCTTCTCCGCGATCACGCGCTGATAGTTGTTGCTCGGCCCCGAGACCAGGGCGCGGCCTGTCGAGAACTCGGTGAGGTCCCAATCCTCGCCGTTCGATTTCTTCACGGTGAAGTTCACGTGGATCGTGTCGCCCACTTGAAAACGTCCGCCCGCGCCCGTGCCGCCCGACACGCCCGCGATCGTGAACGCGACGCCCGGCAGCGTTTCGCCCTGCTCGAAAGCATTGGGCGTCGGCCCCGTGTCGCCTGGAGGCCCTGGCGGACCGGTGCTGCCATCGTCACCCGAACACGCCGACAGGGCGACCAGAGTCACCGCCGCGAGCGTGTAGAGACCTTCATCCAGTGGCCGTTCCGTGCGACGCGCGTGCTTGCTCATGGGAATTCTCCCGCTATTGCCGCTCCTCGGATGATTCGAGTCACCGCTGGGGCCTCACTCCCCGCGCGCACGAGTTGCAGGCGGGGCGGCGCTCGCGGAGCGTGTAGTGCATCTTCCGGACGACTCCGGACACATGCTCTACCGACCAGTGCGTAGAGTGCGGGGGACTTGCGCGGGGACGCGGCGAGAGGTCTTCGCCGACCCGACTTGGTCGCGCCCAGTTCGTCCGTTCGTGGTGCCAACCTCGGCACCCGCTCCGGTTCCTGCTGCGCCTGTCGCGGCGCGCCGACGGGATGCGCGTAGAGGTGCCCCGAGCTCGCGAACGAAGGGGCCGAGCCTGCGAGCGGCCTACAGCACTCGCGCGATCTGCGACGCCGCGAACTGCGCGAACCGGCGTGGCGAGAGCATGTACACGTCGATCGACTCGGTCGTGCTGTCGCTCGCGCGCTTCGACTCGCGCCACGCGGCCATGCTCTCCTGGACCGGCTTGTGCGACGCGTCGAGCATCACCTCCGCCGACCAGATCGGAAGCCCGGTCTCCACGCCGACGAGGTCGACCGAGAGTCCCAGGCGCTGCGGCGCGAACGCCTGGTAGTCGGTCACGGTTCCCACGAGCACCGCGTCGAGGTTGTAGCGCCGCGCCAGCGCGAGCACGGTCGCCGGTCGGAACGATCCACGCCGCGACGGCTCGCTCTCGGGCACTTCTTCGAGATCGACCTCGTCGAGCACGACGATCTCGAACGGCGAGCCGTGCGTGAGCTCGCTCGCGAGCGCGTCTTGCAAGAACTGTCGTTGCTCCGTCTCGGGCAGCCGTCCGGCGAGCGGAATCAAACCGACGCGTCGGATCGTGTACGAGCCGAAGTCGGGCGTCACCCGCGCCGACGCGAGGACCGCCGGCTCCGGCGGCGTCGACGCGCAGCCCGCGAGCACCGCCGCGAGCGCGATCGCCGCGATCCTCACGGCTTCTGCTCCTCTTCCAACGCGCGCTTCAGCGGGTGCGAGCTCTCGCTCGCTTGCGCCGGCGGGCGCTGCGCCGAGGCCGTCGAGCGGGCCTTGCGCATCGCGTCGGCTTCCGCCGCTTGCGCGCGCTGCCATTCGATCTGCGCTTCGAGCAGGAGCTTCTCGGCTTCGAGCCGGCGGATCTGCGCGGTGGTCAGACGCGCAGCGAGGTCGGCGTTCTCGGCGGAGAGCGCTTCGTTCTGGCCTTGGATCGTCTGCAGCTTCGCGATCAGCGCGTCGCGCTCCTTCGTCATCGCTTCGAGCGCCGCCTGCTCTTGCGACAGCGCGGAGCCCAGGCCCTTCACCTCGAGCGCGAGCGCGTCCTTCTCGTCCATCGCCTTCTGGTAGAGGTCGAGCAAGTACATCCGGCTTCCGGCGTGCGTCGCGACGTCCCGTGTCGGCTCGCCGGTCGTCGTGATCGAGCCGGGCTGCTCGCCGATGACGACGCTGCCGTCGGACGAGTACGTCAGCGGCGCGGTGCTTGCGCCCGGATTCGCGGGAGCGCTCGACGGGCTCGGCTTGATCTCCGATCGCGTGCCGGAGCACGCCGCGAGGACCGCCAGCGCGAAGGTCGCACTCGTCTTCGTTCTCATGACTTTCCTTTCGTCGGTTCGAGCACGAGCTCCACGCGCGTCGTCTCGCCGCAAGAGCACGTGATCTCGATCGCGCGCACGACGCCGTCGTGCTCGATCGCGCGCACGTGCTTCTTTCCCGGAGCTCGCGGCCGCGCGTCGGATTCGCCGAGCCCTTGGCCGAGTCGCACGCGCTGGTGCTTGATGATGTGCGGTTCCATGTTCATTCCTCCGGCGCGCCGATCACCGGGCTGAGCGCGCGGTTCAATCGGTAGAGCGCGCGGCTGTGGATCTGGCTCACGCGCGACTCGGTCACGCCGAGCACCTGGCTGATGTCGCGCAGGAGCAGGTTCTCGCCGTAGTACAGCGTGATGACGGTCTTCTCCTGCTCCGGCAGCGCTTGGATGAACTCCACGAGCAGCTCCTTCAGCTCCAGCCACGAGGCGCTGCCGACCGGGTCTTCGCTGCGCGGATCGGACAAGAGCAGCGAGAGCTGCGACGACGACCACTCCTCGTCGATCGACACCTCGTTCGCGCCGCGAGCGCTCGCGAGGATCTCGTCGACTTCTTCGACCGGGACGCGCATGCGCGCCGCGAGCTCCTCGGGCGTGGGCGCGATGCCGTTCTCCTGCTCGAGCTCCGAGACCACCTTGTCGAGCGCGCGCACCCGCTCGCGCCAACCGCGCGGCAGGAAGTCGCTGCGCCGGACCTCGTCCAGGATCGCGCCGCGGATCTTCGCGTACGCGTACGTCGAGAACTTGAGGCCGCGCTCCTTCTCGAACGAATCGGCGGCGGCGATCAGGCCGATCATGCCGAAGCCGTAGAGGTCGTCGCGATCGAGCCCGCCCGGCACGAGCATGCGTCCCACGATGTGGCGCAGAAGCGGGATGTGCTCCATGACGAGCCGGTTGCGCTCTTCGCGCTCCGCGTCGGGCTCAGTCATCGCGACCTCTCGGTTTCATCGCTCGTTCTCAGGGTGCACGGCGCGTCGGGGTGGCGGCTCGTTTCGATTCGGTCCACGAGATCGCGGCGCAGGAGATGCGGGTCACGAGGAGGAGCCCCGCGAGCACGGCCGCGCCGCGCAGCGACGCGAGCCACACGGGCGCGTGGAACACGAGGGAGCAAAGCGCGGTGAGCGCTCCGATCGCCACCGCGACGTTCCGGCCGAACTCGCGCCAGACGCCCTCGATGGTCTCTCGGCTCGCCCGTCTATCGGCCATGTGCGAAAGACCCTTGAGAGGTCGCGACCGCGACCGGTGTCCAACGCGCGACACGCGCGGCGAGCCGCGCGAGGCACGCGCGCGCCAGCGTCGCCTCCTTGTCGAGCGCGAAGGGCCGCTGCCGCCCGGCGCTCCTCGCGATGGCGGCGCACGCGGGGAGCCAGCCGGCCGACTTCGGCGAGCGCGCGAGGAAGCGCTCGCACGCGCCGCGCAGCTTCGCGGCCGTGCTCTCGGCTTCCTCCAAGCTCGCGGCCCGGTTGACGACGAGCTCCGGTGTCGGCACCTCGCGACCGGTCTCCTCGCCGAACGCGTGCAGCGCCTTGATCAGTCCGTACGCGTCGGTGAGCGCGGTCGGCTCGGGCGTGGTCACGACGAGGACGCAATCGGCGGTCGACGCGAACGAGAGCACGTCCGGACCGATGCCCGCCGCCCCGTCGCCGATCACGACGTCGTAGCGCGTCGCGATCTCGGCGATGCGAGCGAAGAGTCGCGCGTTGCGCTCGCCGTCGGGACGGCCCATCGCGATCGAGCCCGAGCTCGCCGGCAGGACGTGGACGCCGCTCGGGCCCTGCTGGATGCAGTCTGCGAGCGCGCAGCGACCCTCGAGCGCGTCCTCCACGTTGTGCGTCGCCGAGATCCGCAGGAGCACGTTGAGGTTCGCCAGGCCCAGGTCGAGGTCCACGAGCAGGACGCGCAGTCCGCGCCGCGAGAGCTCGATGCCGAGGTTCGCCGCGACGAGCGACTTGCCGACGCCACCCTTGCCGCCGGAGACGAGCACGAAGGGCACGCGCGAGCTCATGACAGCTTGCCTCGCAGGAAGAGATCGGCGACGAGGTCGGCGCTCGCGCGATGGAAGTGCCGCGAGACGTCCGAGCCGTCGCTCAGGAACGCGAGCGGCCAACCGGCGGCGAGGCCGTGCTCGAGCACGACCGCGGGCTCGGCGGTCTCGTCGAGCTTCGTCGCGACGAAGCCGGTCGGCTTCAAGACGGACAGCGCGCGCGTCACGTTCTCGAGCGCGCTCTTGCTGCTCGACGCGGCGAGCACCGCGTACGTGTCGAACGCGACCGGCACGCTCGCGAGGCTCTGCTTCAGGAGCTCGAGCCCCTCCGCGTCGATCGCCGGCGTGCCGCTCGTGTCGACGAGGATCGCGTCGACGCTCGGCGCGGCGAAGAGCCCCGGGTTGAGCCGCGCGCCCCCGCCGACGACCGTCAGCGGCATGCCGAGCAGCTTCGAGTACGCGCGCAGTTGCTCGACGCCGCCGACGTTGCGGCTGTCGATCGTCGCGAGCTCGACGCGCCGGCCCGCCTGCGCCAGACGGGCGGCGAGCT
>CAZQHA010000171.1:0-9137 GCA_964592795.1 uncultured Planctomycetaceae bacterium
GTCGTGGATGGCCGTTCGAAGGAATCGAGCTACTTCGCCGTGTACCGACCTGCGCAACTTCGTGTTGATGTGCTCGCGCTCGGCCGATTGGCAAAGGCGGCGGTGCTGTACTTCGGGGGCGCGATTTGGATGGAAGAAGTCAAGCGACTCCGCAAGAAGCAGCGAGGTGGCAAGTACGTCACGGGCGGTTATGCCGAGGTGCAGCGTCTCTAGTCGATGCTAGTTCGGCTCGAAGAGTCCGCCTGCGGCCCAGTTGTACTGTCCATGCACGCCGCGGTCGTAGCCGCCGCTCAACGTTGAGCCATCCCCGGCTGCGACGCCCGAGACTCCGCCTGTGCACGACGACGACGCACCGAAGGCGTAATTGTCCTCACCTCCCGTGACGGACGAGAACACACCTAGCGCCGAGTTGAGGTGACCGCCTCCAATCCAAGAGTAATAGCCGTGCGCCTGGTTCTGATGTCCGCCGCTGATAGACGCCGCGTACTCACTCGTGACTCCGTTCGTACCGCCGGAGATCGATGACGCCACTCCGGTCGCACTGTTGTATTCGCCGCCGCTCACTGATGCGTTGGGCCCCGCGGCTTCATTGTTCGAGCCTCCAGAGGCGGTAGAGAGCGAGCCTGTAGCACGATTGCTGTTCCCACCTAGCACGCTCGAGTACTCGCCGGAAATCGTGTTGAAGAGGCCGGCGACAACGCCACCCCAGCTCGAGTAGGAGTGGCCACGGCCAACGACGACGTTGTGCGAACCGGTCGTTCGCAGAGAATTCCCGGTCATCGGCGCGTTGTAGCCAACGATCAGGTTTCCGACGCCGTTCGCGTTCTGCGTGCTTCCAGAGCCGTTCACGACCTGGACGTTTACTCCCGAGACCCGGATGGTCTTCGCGAGTCCGCCCTGGCCATCGTCGAGGTACACGATGCTCAGGTGGCTCAGGATCTCCTGTTGCTCGGTGCTCAAGCCGATCGACCCGTGGGGCTTGGGCACTTGCTGGAGACTGGATAGAGAGAAGACAGCGAGAGCCGCGATTGCACCTAGACCCATCCAGGCGATTCGCGAGACATTGGACTGACGCATGTGGCGACGTCTCCTTGGAGCGACGGAACAACGATGTTTGACACGAACGGACGCTGACTCCATCGTTCCGTCTTGCTCGCAGGCTGACAGCGTACTCGATGCGCTTCGCAAGGCGGGGCAATCGGAGTTCCGCCCCTAGTACCGCCTCACGTGCGAGCGACCTAGAACCAGGGACGGCGGTCGGTCTGAGCGAGTTCGCAGCCTCGAGCTGCCGAAACGATAGGATAGCCTGTTCGAGTTCACCGCCTAGGAATGCTGGAGCGAGCTCGCCATCCATGCCCAACCCCAGTTCGACGCCGCCTGACGCGAAGCGCACGCCGGTCGAGATTCAGTCCGGTGAGCTTCAGCTCGCCGTGAACACGAAGGATCTACCGGTTCCCTCGGACCTCTTCTACGCGAACACGGTTCGAGTCGAAGACCGCGCCGGAATTTGTACCTGCGCGTTTGGCCAGGTCGGGATCAGCGGCGACGCGATGCACGCTGCAATCGTGATCGATCTACCGGATGTCTGGCTGGCGGGGATTGTAGGCACGTTCGGTGAGCACTTTCGTAGCGCTGTAGCCGAGAATGCGAAGGCGTTTGGTGCGGAAGCTCCCGCCGCGTTTCCGAATGTGGAAGCCCGCGTTGTGCGATCAGTCCCGGCTCACCTCGTTCGGGTCGAATCGAACGCGTTGATCAGTTCGATCGACTTCTTCGAAGTCCAGCCTCTTGGGACGCCGAAAGAAGTGAACATCATCGCGCGAATCGGAATCCGGGCGTTCCCTCCCGTGCTCAGTGCGTTCATCGGACGGCTCATCGAGATCGAGGGGCAGCATCGGTAGTCCAACTCATGCGCGACAGCGATCACAATCTCCAATCGACGTTCGCGACGAACGCGAGCACGGTTTCCAACCTGCCGGTGGCGTCAGTCATCCGTGTGCCGTCGGGAAGCCGCATCGACGCCATACGCGCCGAAAACGTTGCTACCTTTCGCCTTTCGTCCGGCGCGTTCTTGGGGGCCGCGTTCGCGCTCTCGCTTCCCCTCGCGACCGATGTCAGCGCCGAGGCGCGTTCGGATTTGTTCGCGGCTGTCTTCGAACTGTCGTCAGTCTCGAACGACTTGGCGTTGAGTGGCAGTCATTGGACGGACGATGCTGCGGCATTCGTTGCCGACAAGCCCATGTTGCGGATGCGTGCGAACGAAGCAGAGCGTCGTTTGGCTCAACTGTTTCAACGCGACGCCCAGCTCTGCGTCGAGTGTGAGCTTCCGTGGGAGGGCGAGGAGACGAAGCCCCGTCTCGTTGTCTATGTGAAGACTCAACTGTCCGTCGAGGCGGCTCGTACTCGGTTGGATCGGTTCGATGAAGAGTGGTGGCTCGACGTCTCTCCCGCGGTGCATGACCAGATGGCTGTTCGCCTGCGATTTGACGGATGAACTGGCGCGACTACCTCGTGCTCGCTGAGAATCTCGAGCAGACTCCGGACGAAGCACATCAGCGATCGGCAATCAGTCGCGCGTACTACAGTGCGTACCACCGCGCATTGGCCTACTGCGAAACCGCTCTTCCGAGCGTACGCATTCCGGAGACAGGGGAAGCCCACGATCTTGTGTGGAGATCACTGGGCACTTCGGGCCGCAAGCAGGAGCGAAACGCGTCAGTGAAGGGTGACCGACTCCGTGCTGCGCGACGAAAAGCCGACTACCGCGGAAACATGACTCCGCGGCCGGCTGACGTGCGCGACGCAATCGCGAACGCTAAGGCGATTTGGAGCAGCCTCGATGACGCGGAGCGCGAGCACCGACGAGCGTCCGGGGCAGGGAATCGCTAACGTGGCGCCGGGCAGCCGGCTTGATCACCGGCGTACGGCTCGGGGGGTGGCTTGCACGCACATCCGCAAGCAGCCCCCCAGTCGGCCTCGAAGGGATGTGCCATGGTCCATGCGTTTGCAGTGCACCTCGACTCGTCGGGGTGGAACCCGCTCGAGCCATCTCCAGAGAGCCTGGCAGCGACGCGCCGCCCAGCCATGCCGACTCATCTCAGCGAGCTCGACCGGCTCGGCATCCATCGAAAGCTGGTGCACATCGATCTCCTCAGGCGGTTCTACGATCGGCTGCCGACCGCAAACCACCAACACGAACTTCGCTTCCTGCTGACGGCGGCGACGCTTCACGCGCTCAGGGAGTCTGGCCGCGATCTCCGCGCGTTGAGCAAGGAGCACTACTCAGACACGTTGGCGACACTTCACCGGTGGGAGCACACGTCATTGCTCGAGTCTGAGGAGCGTCTGAACTCCGCACGCGTGGCGAGTCCGATGCTATTGCGACCCGATGGAATCTATCCCGAGTTCGAGCCGATGTTCACCTACTCGCGCCTGCTGTTCGAATCGGATTCGACGGATTTCGCGGGCAATTGTCGCTCCGCCGAGCAGGCGATGCGGCTTGGGGAACGTCGCGGTCGGCTATCCGCGGATCCATCGTGGCTCGCTTCTGACCTAGCGGGCTTGAAGTTCACGGATGCCGAGGTTGGCGAACTGCTTGACGTGATGACGTCGAAGAATCAGGCGCAACACCTCTTTCATGTGACTCGCGATGGAAAGTTTCGGCTCGGCGCGCGCGACGCTCGAGATGCGATCGAGTCCGTCATTGGAGCCGTGGAGCCCGTTCGGCAAGCGCAGAGCGATCAGCTCTCGGATGACGTTGACCTTCAGGACGCTTCCAACCGGGATCCCGGCGAAGACTTGGCCGCGCAAGACGAACTGGCGCGCGTCAGGCAATGGCTACGCGATCGATGCGACGATGCCGCGCCAGGCTCGCCCGACGCGATCGTGGCGGAGAACTTCGAGCGCTTGATGGCGCAGGGGCTGTCCATTCGGGAGCTCGCGAAGGAAACGGGTGCTCCACGCTCCACTTTGGATCGTGCCGCGGAACGCCTGCGTGCGGCACTTGCGGCCTATTGCTCTCCGCAACACGAGCAATAGCTGGAGCTTGCAGCGCTCGGCAGCGTCAGTCTCGAGAAATCTGAGCCACGTGCCTCTCCCGTTTTCCCGAGAGGGGCATGACTACTCACAAGCTTCCAGACGTCGTCCGCGACGCTGTTCTACGTGCGGACACACCGTACATCCTCTTTGCTGATGACATCGCGCTCCACTTCCGGTTGGAACGTGGGCATGCGCTGACCGCGATCCGATTCGGCCTGCTCGGACCGTGGTTCCTCGTGGAGGGCGAGCCAGCCGTTCTGCGCGAGACTCTGAAGGAGCATCTCCGACTGCGCATGGCGCAACGGAGCGAGCGCGACAAAGAACTGCTCGATCGCTCGAGAATGCCAGCCTCAAATGCAGCGGAGGTCGCGCGGCCATGAGCACCTGCGACCCCCGCAACACGACTGACTCGCAACATAGCAACGGCAGCTACACCGCGGAAGCGGCGTCCGTTTCGCAGCCGATCGCGGTCGACGCGCCTGGTGTCGCGCGGCTCCTAGGAATCAGCGAGCGCATGGTGCGAAAGCTCAACCTGCGCGGGGAGCTTCCTCGCGCGGCCAGGCTTGGGCGCCGCCGTGTTTGGCTCGTGGAGGAACTGAAGCTCTGGATGCGCATCGGGTGTCCGCACCGGGACCTCTGGGAGCGGATGAAGCGAGGTGCGTCGTGAGCTCCGAGCCCGACGACTCGACGGACGGACTGCTGCGGCGCACGGTGAGTTTTTTCGTGCGGAAGCGGCAAGACCAGGGCGCGGACGATCAGCAGATCCGAATTGAACTCCTCGAGCACGTCTCGGACGCGATGCGCCAAGAGCGGGACTCGTGGTGTTCGAACTCTGGCGATGAGTGGATCGAGCCCATGGACGACCGCGCCTACCACGGAATCGTAGGACGGTTCGTCGAACTGGTCGCGCCGCACACAGAGGCCGATCCTGCTGCGGTCCTCGTTCAACTCCTCGCGGCGATCGGCAGCGCGGCCGGCCGGAACGTGCACGTCCGGGTCGAGGACGATCGCCACTACCCGAACCTCTACGTTCTCGTCGTGGGCCGAACAGCCCGTGGCCGGAAGGGAACAAGTTGGCGCCGCGTGGACGAGTTCATGCGGCTGGTCGATCCGAATTGGTCGGCCGAGTGCTTGGTTCACGGCGGCTTGTCCAGCGGCGAGGGGTTGATTTGGGACGTTCGTGACGGTGATGAGGATCGAGACATCGCGGGCATCGTCGATAAGCGGCGCCTCGTCATCGAATCCGAGTTCGCCGCTGTCCTGAAAGTGATGACGAGAGAGGGCAACACGCTCTCGCCTGTGCTCCGGAACGCGTGGGACACCGGGTCCATGTCCATCAAGACCAAGAACGCGCCGTGCCGGGTGACGGGCGCTCACATCGCATTGATCGCGCACATCACTGTCGACGAGCATCGCCGTCGTCTCGACGACACCGAGGTGATGGGCGGCACGATCAACCGCTTCCTGCACGTGCTGGTGCGTCGTTCGAAGCTCCTCCCCGAGGGTGGTAGGCCATCGCAGTCCGCGATCGAGGCGCTTGCCTTGGAGGTTCGGCGTGTCCTTGAGTTCGCCGCCGAACCCCGCGAACTCCGACTGGACGCCGGAGCTCGTGCACTTTGGTTGCAGGCGTACCCGCTCCTGACGGTCGAGCGCACCGGCATCTTCGGCGCGGCGACGGCTCGCGCGGAGGCTCAGGTGCTTCGACTCGCGCTGACCTACGCGATCGTCGACCGGTCACCAGAGGTGCGAGTGGAACACCTGACCGCGGCGCTCGCACTCTGGGACCACGGTGATCGCTCCGCCCTGTACATCTACCGCGACAAGCAGGGCGATCGCGCGACGGACGCAATCCTCGCGCTGCTCCACGAACGCGGCGAATGGGTGGCCAAGAGCGTGCTGGTGGACCACCTCAGGCGGCACACCTTCGGCGCGGAGCTCCAACGCCGTCTGGAAGCGCTGGAGCGAGCGGGTCTAGTCGACTCCCGCGAGGAATCCACCAAGGGACGTCCTCGGCAGATGTATCGCGCGAGGAAAGCGAGGAAAGCCTCGGTGCTCGACCTTTGCTCGCTTTGCTCGCCGTCTCGCCGTTTGTCACCGACCACCATCCTGGCGCGCGCGACCCCCACCTAGGAACCACACATGCCTCCGTCAGATCACCTCCAGTTGGCCGCCACGAGCGACGCTGTTCAGCAGCGTGCGTCGCCTGCTCTTGGGTTGACGCTACAGCAACCCTCTGGCATCCTCATCACCGTGGCGAAGAAACGTGCTGCCGCCGATCTCAGCGCTCAACTCCGCGCCGCGATCAAGGCGAGCGAACTGTCGATGCTCGCAATCTGCCGTGCGACCGGCATTGATCGCGGCGCAATGAGCCGATTCGTCAACGGCAAGGCCGGCTTCCGCCTGGAGAGTGCGGACCGTGTGGTGTCCGCGCTCGGGCTTCGCCTGGTCGCCAAACGGAAGCGCACGCGACGGCGCGAGGAGACGTCCACGTGAGAGTGTTCCGAGCAACCTACAACGACCGGCGCGGTAGACGGCGCGAAGCGAGCCGGTGGTACGTCGAGTTCCGTGACGCTGACGAAGTCGTGCGTCGGATTCCGGCGTTCAAGGACCGGGCGGCGAGCGAAGAGCTCGGTCGCAAGCTCGAGAGCCTGGTTGCGCTGCGCTCAACGCGTCAAGCGCCCACCGGCGACATGGCTCGCTGGCTGGCTACGTTGTCGCCGTCACTCGCCGCCACGCTGCTGCGCCTGTCGCTGCTGGACGCCAGCTCGATTGCGGGTTCGCGGATGTTGGCCGTGCTGCTCGAGGAGTTCCAGGAGGCACTGCGAGCGCGCGGGCGGACGGAGAAGTGGATCGGCACCGTAAGCCGGCGCGCCGGCGTCACGTTTCGGGGGTGCGGCTTCACCACGCTCGCTGATCTCCGTGCAGCGGCTGTCGAGCGCCATCTCCACGGACTCCGGGGACTCCGGGCGCCGATGCCCGGCGCCGAGCTCGCGACCGCCCGCCAGCCGATTTCGTCCCGCGAGAGCAATCACCGCCTCCAAGCCTGCCGCGAGTTCTCACGCTGGGCTGTACATGCGGGATTGCTGGCGGCCGATCCCCTCGCGTCGCTCCGGCCTGTGAATGCACGCCTGGATCCGAAGCACGTCCGCCGCGCTCTTCGTGCCGACGACGTGCTACGGCTCGTCCAAGCGGCGCACGACGGTCCCGAATACCGCGGGGTCGCGGGCCCTGTCCGTGCGCTCGTATGGCGCCTGGCGGTCCAGGTGGGGTTGCGAGTCGGAGAGATCCAATCGCTCCAGGTGCGCGATGTAGACCTGCACGGCGTCGATGGCCCGACTCTGACCGTGCGCGCGATCGTGTCGAAGAACCGGACCGAGGCGCGACTCCCGCTCGCTGCCGACCTGGCGACCGACCTTGCACCGTTCCTGACCGCCAAGCTTCCCACGGCGTCCGTGCTGCCGCTCCCGACGTGCTTCAGGAGCAAGGCCACGCGCTGGCTCCGCTTCGACCTGGCAGCGACTGGGATCCCCTACGCGGACGACTCTGGCCGAATCGCGGACGTGCACGCACTCCGAAGCGCGTTCGTGTCGGCGCTCGTCCGGTCGGGTGCAAACGTGAAGACCGTCCAGACGCTCGCGCGGCACTCCTCCCCCACGATGACGCTTGGCGTCTATGCCCGACTGGACGCACGCGACGAGCGCGACGCGATCCGAGCTTTGCCGTCGTTCACTCCTGCGAAGCCGGGTGCGCGTCAGACCGGCACGGACGGTGAGGGTGTCTTGCCGTCGTGCTTGGCGTCGGACGGTGCCGAGGCGTGCCGCTCCGTGCCGTTCGGTGCCGCGCAGCACGCGCAGGATGCGGATGACACCGTCACTGCGTCGTGCGAACTGGTGGAGGCGGTGGGAATCGAACCCACGTCCCGGCGTCCCTGCGCGCCAAGCGTCTACGTGTGTGTTCCACGGTTTGGTTCTCGTCGTTCGGTCGCCCGTGGACGGGCTACTTCACGACCAGCCGCGGTAGTTTCTCGCCGGTCCGCCCCGTGGCGCAGCTCGCCGGCCAGCCCGCTGGTGTCGTCTCTCCGCAGCCGCGGGCGTTCCGCGGAAAGACGGCTGTCTGGTTAATCAGGCAGCGAGAGAATAGTTGTTGGCATGTGATGCCTTCCCAAGAGGATTGACAGGGTGACTTGAGGTCCCTGACACGCAGCTTGGAGGCAATCGACACCGGTCGAGACCAGTGCGCCCCCGAGTTGTCGGCGGGAGTGTAGCACGTGGACGCGGGCTCCCAAGTGCTGCCGCCGCCGCGACACTGGAAGATCCCAGCCTACCGTCCCGGAGTGCGCACGCAGGCTTCGTTCCGCTCGCGCGATCCCCTCTCTCGATCGCTCGCCTCGAGCTTGACACCCATCGAGCTCGAACCAATCGTTCTCAAGAAGCCTCAGGGGAGGAGGCCGCTCGTGAGCTCGACACTCGCCACCGGTCCGCACTCGTGGACCATCGTCGCCCAGGATCCGTCGGTGCTCTGGAAAGGGAAGATCCTGCGCGCGAGCGCGATCGTCCCCGAGGAGCTTCTCTTGCCCGGCCCGCGCGGCCACCGCGTGCACGTCGTCGACTACGACGCGTCGGCGCGCGTGCAGTACAAGGCCGGCGACGAGCCGCTCGAGGACGTGTACGCCGACGCGGGCGACGCGAAGCTGCTCGCCGATCCCGCGTTCCACCGCCGCAACGTGTACGCGATCGTCATGCGCACGCTGGCGACGTTCGAGCGCGCGCTGGGCCGGCGCGTCGACTGGGGCTCGAGCGGACACCAGCTCTACGTCGTGCCCCACGCGTTCTGCGACGCGAACGCGTTCTACTCGCGCGCCGACCATGCCTTGATGTTCGGCTACTTCCCGGCGCTGCCGAAAAAAGGCCAGAAGGAGGACGCGCTCGTCTTCACGTGCCTCGCGCACGACGTCGTCGTGCACGAGACGTCGCACGCGCTGCTCGACGGGCTGCGCGAGCGGTTCATGGATCCCTCGCACAGCGACCAGGCCGCGTTCCACGAAGGCTTCGCCGACATCGTCGCGCTCCTCTCGGTGTTCTCGGTCAAGGAAGTCGTCGGCA
>CAZQHA010000172.1:0-2841 GCA_964592795.1 uncultured Planctomycetaceae bacterium
CGTCGAGCACCTTGGCGACCGGCGCCAGGCAGTTCGTCGTGCACGACGCGTTCGAGATGATCCGGTCGGTGGGCTTCAGCGTCTCGTGGTTGACGCCCATCACGATCATCGCGTCGATCTCGTCCTTGGCCGGCACGGTGAGGAGCACCTTGCCCGCGCCCGCGTCGATGTGCTTCTGGCAGCCTTCGCGCGACGCGAAGATGCCCGTGGCTTCGACGACGAAGTCGATCGCGTTGGCCTTGTGCGGGAGCTTCGCCGGGTCGCGCTCGGCGGTCACCTGCACCTTCTTGCCGGCGACGGTGAAGCCGTCCTTGGTCGCCTCGACCGCGCCCGCGAAGCGCCCCATCACGGAGTCGTACTTCAGGAGGTGCGCGAGGGTCGCGGGGTCCGTGATGTCGTTGATCGACACGACCTCGACGTCGTTGCGCTCGTGGAGGATCCGGAACACGTTGCGGCCGATCCGACCGAAGCCGTTGATTGCGATGCGCATAGCCATGGGGACGCGTTCTCCGACCCGCCGGTCCGCCCGGTTCGGGCGCCGCCGCGCAGGCACGCAGGAATCTGGATTTGCGAGGGTGCGCCGAGAGCCCGCGGCCGCGCCGACGGCCGCGCGTTTTCGGCAAAAACGGGCGCAGAGAGTACACCCGCCCGCCGATGGGATCAACGCGCCGCGCGGTCGGTGCTAACCTCACCGGCCGCCTCTCGAACCGCCGTGACCCCGCCGTCTTTCCGCCGCCTCGATTCACGCTTCGCGCCGTTCCTTCCGGGACGTTGGGAGCGTCTTGCGCGCGGGGTCGAGCTCGCGCCCGACGCGCCCGTGATCGTCGCGCTCTCGGGCGGCGCGGACAGCGTCTTCCTCCTGCACCTCGTCGCGCGAGCGCGCTCTCGCCCGCCGGTGCGCGCGGTCCACGTCGACCACGGGCTGCGCGGCGCCGAGAGCGACAGCGACCTCGGCGTGCCGCTCGACGTCGAGCGGCTCGCGCTCGACAAGACCGCCGCCGGGCTCGAGGCGCGCGCGCGGGTCGCGCGCTACCAGGCCATCTGCCGCGTCTCCGAGCGCGCGGGGATCTTCACCGTGCTGACCGGTCACCACGCGGACGACGCGCTCGAGACCCTGCTCATGCGCTGGATGCGCGGCACGCGGCTCTCGGGGCTCGGCGCGCTGCCGGCGCGCACGCACCTCGAGCCGTGCGGTGCGCCGCGCGAGCGGCCCGAGGTGCTGAACACCACCGGCGCCGCGATCGACCTCGTGCGCCCGCTCTTGACGCTGCGGCGCGAGGAAGTGCGCGCGTCGCTGCGCGAGCACGGGCTGGCGTGGCGCGAGGACAGCTCGAACGCGAGCCCGGCGTTCGCGCGCAACCGCGTGCGCAACGCGCTCTTGCCGGAGATCGAAGCCGCGTGCGGCACGGACGCGCTCGATCACCTGCGCGCGTTCGGCGCGGCGGTCGAAGCGCTCGAGGAGCGCCTCGCGACGCTGACCGCGCGACTGGCGTGGTCGCCGCCGCTCTTCGCGGCCGCGCGGCGCAGCGCGGGCGATCTCGACGTCGGCGGGACGCTGCCGCGCTCCGTCCTGATGTCGCTCGCGCGTCCGCTCCGCCGGCGCGCGCTGTGGCGCCTCCTGACGGAGGGCACCGGGCACCCACCGTCGCGCGCGCTGCTCGCGCTCGTGCTCGCCGATCTCGAGTGCGGGCGCACCGCGCGCCACAGCCTGCCGGGAAGTTGGAGCCTCGCCTTGCGCGCGGATCTCCTGCACCTCGAGCCGTCGCCGCGGCACCTGCGTCGCACGTCCGCGTACGGCGGCGCGTCGAATCGCACGAAAACGCAGCTCGAGCTCCCGTTCCAAGACCGCGAGACCTCGTCCGCGCGCCACGATCCGGGTTGGGCGCTCGACGTCCCGGGCATCGTCGAGCTCGGCGACGGTCGCGCGATCCTCGCGCACCTCGAGGAGCTCGCGCCGGACGTCGAGCCGCTGCGCTCGCCGTCGGCCGTCGAGCTCGACGCGTCGGGTTGGTTCGATGAGCGCGGCCGGCCCCTGACGCCGCTCACCGTGCGCTGGCCGCGCGCCGGCGACCGGTTTCATCCGCTGGGAGCTCCGGGGCGGCGCCGGCTGTGCCGCTTCCTCGCGGACTGCGGGGTTCCGCGCGAGGACCGCGGGCGCATCCCGCTGATCGTCGCCGGCGGCGCGATCGTCTGGGTGGCGGGCATCCGACCGTGCGAGCCGCGCCGGATCACGCGCGCGACGCGGACGCGGCTCGTGATCGAGCTCCAGCACGCCGCCGACGACTCCCAGTGCGCGCGCGAGCGCCGAGCGCCGCTCTTCGACGGCGCGTCGGTCGCCTGACTCTACCCACCCGCGTCGGATGACTTCCCGCGGTGGAGGGGGTAGCCTCAGCGTGGAATGACCTTCCACGGAGCTCCGTGCACACGACGCTGGAATCGAACCTGGAACGGGTCCGCGGCCGGATCGCAGCGGCGGCCGCGCGCGCGGGGCGCGACCCGCGCGACATCGAGCTCGTGGCGGTGACGAAGGCCGTCTCCGCCGAGCACGCCGCCGAGATCTTCCGATTGGGAGTCGCCGACCTGGGAGAGAATCGCGCCGACGGCTTGGAGGAGAAGTCGGCGCACTTCGCGGAACGCGGACTCGCGCCTCGCTGGCACTTCATCGGGCATCTCCAGACGAACAAGGCCCGGCGCGTCGCGCTCCGCGCCCACGCGATCCACTCGATCGATTCGATGCGCCTCCTCGATCACGTGGAGCGCATCGCGGGCGAGATCGGTCGCCGGCCGCTCGTGTACCTCCAGGTCAAGCTCGTCGGCGGCGTCGCGCGCTCCGGCGCGACC
>CAZQHA010000172.1:2851-9137 GCA_964592795.1 uncultured Planctomycetaceae bacterium
GGTCGTCGCGCTGGCGCGGCGCGCGGCGAGCTGCGAGCACGTCCGTCCGGCCGGACTGATGGCGATGGCGGAGCCGGGCGATGCGTCGCGCGCGCGCGACGTGTTCGAATCGACGGTGCGGATCGCGCGCGAGCTCGAGCGCGATCCCAGGATCGGCCGCGCGTTCGACGGCGGTCGCGTGCGCACGTCGCTCGGCATGAGCGAGGACTTCGAGGCCGCGATCGCCGCCGGCAGCGACCTCGTGCGCATCGGGAGCTCGCTGTTCGAGGGAGTGGACGAGTCGCACTCGCACGAGGTGGAGCGCAGATGAGCGCCGCCGAGAGCGAACGGCTGTTGCTCGAGATCGCGGATGCGTCGCGTCCGCCGGCCGAGCTGCCGCGCGCGGGACGTCTGCTGATCGGGAGCTCGCCCGAGCGCGCCGACTTCGTCGTCGATCGGCCGGGCGTGGCGTCGGTCCATTGCGCGATCGGCCGCACGAAGGGCGGCGGTTGGGCGCTGAAGGACATGGGCTCGCCGGGCGGGACGCGGCTCAACGGCGCGACGGTCGATTCGGCTCGTCTCTCGCCCGGCGATCGAATCCAGATCGGCGAGTGCGAGCTGCGGGTCGTGGATCCGAAGGCGATCCCCGTCGCCCCGCCTGCGCCGGCGCCCAAGCCTGCGGCCGCGGCCCCTCCTCTCTCCGCCACCGCGGCGCGCTCCGCCCCGCTGCCGGCGATCCCCGGCTACACGATCGAGAAGGTCCTCGGCCGCGGCGGAATGGGCGAGGTGTACCTGGCGCTGCAGTCGCGTCTCGACCGGCGCGTCGCGCTGAAGGTGCTCGCGAAGAAGTTCGAGGCCGATGCCGACTTCGTGCGTCGCTTCCACGCCGAGGCGCGCGCCGCGGCGGCGCTCAACCACCCCAACGTCGTCACCGTGTACGACGTCGGCGAAGCCGGCGGCACGCACTACCTGTCCATGGAGTACATGGACCGCGGCAACCTCGAGCAGCGCCTCGTCGAGCGCGGAAAGCTGCCCTGGCGCGAAGTGCTCGACATCCTGCGCGACGCCGCGAGCGGGCTCGTCTACGCCGAGGCGCGCGGCATCGTGCACCGCGACCTCAAGCCGGCGAACTTGATGCAGAACCACGTCGGCGCGACGAAGATCGCCGACCTGGGCCTCGCGACGCACGTGGAGTCCGAAGAAGCGCAGAGCGCCGACAAGAAGATCTTCGGCACGCCGCACTTCATGTCGCCGGAGCAGGCGCGCGGCGAGAAGGTCGACTCGCGCTCCGACCTCTACTCGCTCGGCGCGACCGCGTACCGATTGCTCTCGGGGCACACGGCGTTCGAGGGGACGAACGCGCGCGAGATCCTGCGCGCGCACCTGCGCGACACGCCCAAGCCGCTGCGCTCGCTCGCGGCGGACGTTCCGGAGGAGCTCGAGCGCCTCGTCGCGCGCTTGATGCAGAAGGATCCGGCGCAGCGGTTCGCGTCGGCCGCCGAGCTCGTGAAGGAGCTCGATCGCATCCGCGCGCATACGGGAACGGTTCCCGCGGGCGCGGCCGCGACGCCGCCGCGAAAGCGCGGAGGGCTCGTCGCGGGGGTCGCGCTCGCCGCGATCGCCTGCGGAGCGTGGTGGATGTTCGCTCGCCGCGGCCCCGACGACGGACGCCTCGCCGACACGGCGGATCGAGGCGCCGTGCGCGGCGTCCAGCCGTCGGACCGGGATCTCGAAGACGCCCCGGACGCGCACGCGGACGCACCCGCTCCGGCGGATCTACCGCCCGCCGACGACGAGAGCGCGCTGCAGCTCTTCGAGGCCAATGCGCGCGTCGCGCTGCTCGAGGTCACGAGCAAGCAGCTCGCGCCGAGCGTCCTGCGCGACGAGCTGCGCGCGCTGGCGGTGAAGTTCCGCGGCACGACCGCGGCCACCGAAGCGTCCGAGCGCGCCGAGGCCATCGCCACCGAGATCGTCAACACGGCGGTCCAGAACGAGCGGCGCGCGGCGCAGATCGAGGAGATCAGCGCGCGCCTGCGCGGGGCCGCGGAGCTCGAGCGCCGCCCGCCGAATCCGTCCGCATCGCTCGCGGCGCTCAACGCGGTCGCGGGCCAGGACGCGCTCGCGGGCGACCCCGAGTTCAACGCCGCCAAGCGCTCGATCGAGCACGCGATCATCGTCCAGGCCACCAACTACGCGACGGACGAGCTCACGAAAGCGCAGCGCGCGCACGAGCGCGGCGCGTTCGACGAGGCCGAGGCCACGCTGATCGCGCTGCTCCCCGTGTTCGATCTGCCCGAGTTCCCGCTGGGGCACGGCCCGCCGGGCGTCGACGAGCTGTTCGCGCTGTCGCGACGCGCGCGCGAGCGCATCAAGAACCTCGAGTACGCGCGCGCCAACTACCAGTCGCAGCGCGCGCGCGAGGACGCGCTCACGATCGCGAGCGCGCTCGACGGGCCGGGAGGTCTCGAGCGCGAGCTCGCGACGCTGGACTTCGCCGCGGCGCGCGGGCGGCTCTCCGCGATCCTGCCCAAGCTCGGCTCGCCGGCGGCGAAGTCGTTCGTGAACGGTCTGCTCCAGGACCTCGAGCGCGGCGAGGCCGTGCTCGGGATGCTGGGCCGCGAGTTCGCGGCCGGCGGCTGGCGCCGCAAGAGCTTCAACGATCCGCGCGAGCGCAAGGCCGTGACGCGCAACGCGGTCGGGGCGGACGCCGGCGGCATCCTCTACGAAGGCGAAGGCGGCGCGGTCGAGCGCCTGCCGTGGTCCGCGTTCGGCGGCAGCACCAAGGAGCTCTCGAAGCTCTTCTTCGAGCGCTGCACGCGCGCGTACACGCCCGAGGAGGAGAGCGCGATCAGCGGGCTCGTGCGCGTCACCGCCGTCGTCGAGGCGCTGCGCGTCGTCGGCAAGATGCTCGAGCCGTCGCGCCGCGCGAACTTCACCGAGTCCAACGCGAAGGAGCTCTCGGAATGCTTCGCCGCGGCGCGCGACTGGGCCGAGTCCGGACCGCCGGCCGACGCGCTGGCGCGCGAGCGCGGCGCCGCGGAAATCCTCGGCGAGGCGCTCGCCAAGTCGACCGCGGGCGCCTACTCGGCCGCGGTCGCCGGCGTCGAGCGCCTCCTGCGCGACCACGAGGACACGCTGTTCGTGCGCCTCTTGTCCGACGGCGCGGCGGCGGTCGTGCCCACGGAGGCGCCCGCCGAGCCTGCGGCGGCGCCCGGCGATCCGCCGCGCTAGCTCCCCTCACCGGTGCGCACGCGGCGCGTGCGCTATTCGAGCTTGCGCAAGAGCTCGCGCGCGCGGGCGCAGTCGTCGTCGAGCGCGAGCGCCTTCCGCGCCATCTCCAGCGCGACGTCGTTGCGTCCGAGCGCCGCGTGACACGCCGCTTGTCGCGCCAGGATCTCGGCCTGGTCCTCGTCGCCGAGCGGCTCCTGCGAGTCCGCGTCGAGCTCGGCCGGTACGGCGAGCACCATCTCGTACTCGCGCAGCGCGCCCGCGTGGCGATCGAGCGCGAACAGCGAGTCGCCGAGCGCGCGGTGCACCTGGCGCAGGAAGAGGTCGATCTCGATCGACTCCTGGAAGCGGCGCGCGGCCTCCTCGAACCGGCCGTTCTCGAAGTGCCACGCCGCGACCTTGCGGCGCTCCTTGAGATCGCCGGCGTCCCACGCGAGCCAGCGCTCTCGCGCGCGCATCGCGTCGTCCCCGCGCTCCATCTGCTCGTACAGCTTCACGAGCTTGAGCTCCGCGCAGAGCTCGCGCTCGTCGAAGCCCGGGAAGATCTTCTCGGCCGCGAGGAACTGCTGCTCCGCTTCCTCGAGATCCCCCGCTTCCGCCGCCAGGCTCCCGAGCGCCACGCGCGCGCGGAACTCGTCGCCGCCGCCCGCGATCGCGGCCTTCCAGGTCTTGCGCGCACCCTGACGGTCGCCGTCGGAGAGTTGGATCTCGCCCCGCAAGAGCGTCGCGCGCGGAGGCTCGGGCTGGACCGCCGCCAGGACGCGCAACGCCTCCTGCGCGTCGACCTTGCGGCGGCGCTGCCACGCCGACCAGGCCACGGTGCACCAGCCGTCGACCCACTTCGCGCGCTCGTCGACCGAGGACTCCGGCGGCGGCTTCGGCGCGAGGCCGAGCTTGATGCGCGCAGTGCGCGCGGCGCTCCAGCGCGGCTCGATCCTGAGGCCGCCGATCTCGCGCGCGACGAACTCGTCGAACTTCTCGTCGACGTCCTCGGGCGTCGTGCGGAACACCTCGGCGAACGCTTGGTCGAGGTCGAGCCCGCGGTCGAACGCGTCGAGCAGCCGGATCATGGGCGGGAAGCCGTGCTCCTCGATCAGCATCTGACACAGGAGGCCGCCCTGGTAGTACCCGAAGAGGATGCGCGGTCCGCGGAACGCGCGGTTCAGGTCGCGCACCGGGATGACGTCGCCGTTCGCGACCGCGTCGCAGAGCTCGCGGCGCATGTTGCGCGTCCAGCTCGGATTGCGGTTCACCTCTTCCCACGTCGCGAGCCCCTCGGTGATCCAGCGCGGGCAGCGGTTGTGCGACAGGCCCAGGTGGATGACGTGCGTGAACTCGTGGAACGACGTGCGCGTCCACGCGAACGTGCCGCGCAGCTCGGACATCGGCGACACGGCCGTGACCACGGGCCCGAAGCACACGCCGAGCGCGGGGAAGCCCTCGAAGCCCGTCGAGCGCACCGAGAAGTCCTTGTGCTGCGCGAACACCTCGATGCGCGTCGGGCCGGGCGTGTAGCCGTAGCGCGCGGCGAGCTCCGCGCGCGCCTCGGTGTAGAACGGGATCATGTACGCCGCGAGCACGCGCGCGTGCTCGGGGTTCCAGGAGAACGAGAGGTCGCCGGCCGTCTGCGTCACGTGCTCGGCCGACATCTTCTTGAGCACGACGCGCAGGTTGTTGCGCCACGCGTCCTGCCGGCCGCCGGCCTCGGCCTGCGCGCGGTCGAGCGCGTCGCGCGCGGCCTTCTCGTCGCCGGTGTTCGCGAGCGCGCGCCCGAGCTGCGTCCAGGCCTCGGCGTCGTGCTCGTTGCGCTCCACGGCGCGGCGGACGAACGGAAGGCCTTCGGCGAACCGGTACAGCTCGAGCAGGTGACGGCCGACCTCGCGCTCGGGCACCGAATCCTTCGGATCGACGGCGGCGAGCTCGGCCAGGATCGCGTCGCACGCGGCGACGTCGTGCTCGACGAAGGCGAGCGACGCGCGGAGCGTCATGACGTCGCGGCGCGCCGGCGCGAGGAGGTCGAGCTTCTGCAACCGCTCGCGCGCGCTCTTCAGTTGCCCGTCGTCGAGGTCGGCGGACGCGCCGGCGACGTGCGCGGCGATCGAGCCCGGCCGGGCGCGCAGCGCCTCGTCGAGGAAGTCCTGCGCGCTCTTCGAGCGGCGTTGCCAGTTGTAGCGGTGCAGCGCGAACTGCCCGAGCAGCGACGGCTCGTGCGTCGTGTTCAGCGCGAGCGCCTCGTTGTAGAGGCTCGCGGCCGAGCGCTGCTCGGCGTCCTTCACCTCGCGGTCGGCCTCGAAGTAGAGGTCGGCGAGCGCCGCCAGGACGTCGGGCTCCGACGAGCGGCCGGTCGCATCCGAGAGCTTGGCGACCTCGTCGGCGCGGACGAGCGAGCGGGACGCGGCCGCGAGGTTGCCTTGGGCGCGCTCGCACGCCGCGCGCGCGAGCAGTCCCTCCCACTCCTGATCGACGCTCGCGGCGGCTCCGAGGGCCAGGTGCTCCGCCGCCTTCTCCCGGTCGCCGGCCGCCGTGAACGCGCGCGCCAGGATCCACGCGTCGCGCGGGTCGGTCGCGGGAGCGAGCTCCGCGCGCACGGCGATCGCGTCGGCGGCGCGGCCGAGCGTCAGGTCGATCTCGGCCAGGTTGCGGGCGCATTCGGCTCGCGCCGCAGCCGGCGCGGCCAGGCGCTGCGCGTCCGCGAGCGCGCGCGCCGCCGCCTCGCGCGCCGCGGCGTAGTCCGAGCGATCGAGGAGGCAGCGCGACAGCAGCGTCCGGCTCGCGAAGTCGTCGGCGTTCTCGTCGAGGAGCTCCTCGAGCGTCCGCATCGCCGTCGGGAGGACGCCGCGCCGTCGAGCCAGGTCCGCGGCGCGCCGCTCTTCCTCGAGCAGCGCTTCGAGCTCGCTTTCGTCGGCGCTCGCCTCGCGTTCCGCGCGCGGCGGATCCTGCGTCGCGGCGCGGATCGGTCCGGCGTTCGCCGCACCGACCGCGAGCCAGGACATCGCCGTTACGAGCACCCCTCGAATCGTCGACATGGATCAGTACTGGACCAGTTGGGGCACGCTCCGCCAAGGCTCGTCCTTGTATG
>CAZQHA010000173.1:0-9090 GCA_964592795.1 uncultured Planctomycetaceae bacterium
GGGGCGCGAGCGCCGGTTCTCCGGGCGCCGTCGTCGAGCCCGAGAGCCTCGCGACCGACGTCGTCTACGTGAACGGCGTGTCGACGTCGCTGCCGGGCGACGTGCAAGAGGCGTTCGTGCGCACGATCGCCGGGCTCGAGCGCGCGCGCTTCCTGCGCCACGGCTACGCGGTCGAGTACGACTTCGTCGCGCCGTCGCAGCTCTCCGACACGCTTGCGGTCCGCGCGGCCCCGGGCCTCTACCTCGCCGGGCAGATCAACGGCACGTCGGGATACGAGGAAGCCGCGGGACAGGGACTCGTCGCGGGAGCGAACGCCGCGCTGTGGGTGCTCGGCCGCGAGCCGTTCGTGCTGCGTCGCGATCAGGCCTACATCGGCGTGATGATCGACGACCTCGTCGTGTCGAATCCGACCGAGCCCTACCGCATGTTCACGAGCCGCGCGGAGCACCGTCTCTCGCTGCGCTCGGACAACGCGGACGACCGATTGGTCCCGCTCGGCGCGTCGCTCGGTCTCGTCGACCGCACGGCGGTGCAGCGCCTTGCGGAACGCGACGCGCAGAAGACGCGCGCGCGAGCGTTGCTCGAGACGCTGCGCAGCGCCGCGCACGGCGGGAGGACGCTCGCGGAAGTCTTGCTGCGCCCCGAGATCGAGCTCGCGGATCTCGAGCGGGCGCATCCCGCGCTCGCCGCGCTCGAGCTCGATCCCGACGTGCGCGAGTCGCTGTCGGTCGACCTCAAGTACGCGGGCTACGTCGCGCGGCAGGAGGAGAACGTCGAGCGCATGCGCCGCCAGGAATCGATCGAGATCCCTTTCGACCTCGACTTCCACGCGCTCTCGGGCATCGCCAACGAGGCGAAGGACAAGCTCGCGAAGCTCCGCCCGCGGACGCTCGGCGCCGCGTCGCGCATCGCGGGCGTGCGTCCGCCGGACGTGGCGTTGCTGGCGGTGCACATCGAGCGGCGCCGGCGGGAGCTGGCGCGCGGCTAGCGAGGACGGCGCTCAAGCTCCCGCCGCGGTCGCTCCGAAGACTCGCGTGTGATCGTCGAGATCCTCCGCGACCTGACGCCGATGCTCGCCGCGTTCGCGACCGCGGGCCTGACGGCGCTCTTCGGGATGCGCCGCTGGCACGCCGAGCGCCGCGTGCGCAAGGTCGGTCTCTTCGTGATCCCGTTCCTGCGCGCTTGCGAGGATCTCCAGAGCCGGATCTACAACCTCTTGCACAAAGGCGGCATCGGGACGCTCGGCCAGAAGCTCGCGAACGACGAGATCGCGCTCGAGCTCCTGTTCATGATCTCGCGCTACTGCGGCTGGGAGCGCGTGATGTACGAGCACGGTCCCGACGTCAGCGACCGCAAGTTCGTGCGCATCACGCAGGACATCCGCCAGGCGCTCGCGACCGATTCGTCGGGCGTCGGCGGCGTGGGGCCGTTCTGCATCTTCCGCACGCAGCAGACCGATCTCGGCCAGCTCGTCGTGCGCCGCATCGGCGAGACCGGCGCCGAGCTCGCGTTCGAGAGCCTGCCGTCGTACGAGTTCCAGCGGCGGCTCGAGGTCGCCGGTCTGTGGGGGAAGCCGGTCGTCGCCGACTGCGTGCGCGACTTCGCGACGAACCTGCAGTCGCCGTTGATGCGCAGGCGCCTCGTCACCGTCCACCGCCTGCTCGTGGACTTGCTCGAGCACCTCGAGGCGCGCGAGAAGATCTGCCTGTTCGTCTCCGAGCACAACGGCGAGGCTCGCCAACGGCTCGAGATCGATTTCGGGCCGCTCGTCGAGCGGCCGGCGCGATCGGCGGCGTGAGCGCTACTTCGCCTGGGGCCGTTCCGGGCGCTTGTAGCGCAGTGCGACGGTCGCGACCGCGGAGGACCCGGACGGCGTGTCGACGCGGAACTCGAGCGTGTCGGTCCCCACGGCGCCCGCGCTCGGTCTCAGGATGCGGTACGCGCCGCTGCCGCCGATCACGGACGCGTGCGCCGGCATCTTCGTGATCGCCCAGGTGGCGCTCGCGAGCGGGTCGTCGAACGTCGCGGGCAGCTCGATCACCGCGACGCGATCGGCCCGCAGCGCGCGCGAGTAGCCGTACGCGATCGGAGCGGCCCTGCTCGAAGCGCCCGAGGCATTCGCGACGTCGACCTCGATGGGAGCGCTGCGCGCCGCGCGTCCATCGGGGAACGTCGCCTCGGCGACGAGGCGCGAGCGACCCGCGCCGAGCACGCGGCCGTGCACCGAGAGCACCGCGGGAGACGTCGAGCTCGACGCGACCACCCGTCCGTTGTGCCAGAGGCAGAGCGAGGCCGTCCCACCGGCCGCGGCCAGGCTGAAGTCGAAGCGTTGCGTCAAGTTGCCGCTCGCCGGCGCGACGCCGAGCGCGCACGAGCGGCCGTGGTTCGAGACGTCGATCCAATCGACGGTGCGTCCGGCGCTCTTCACGCCGGTGTCGTCGTACGCGATGGCGCGCAGCTCGTGCCACCCGTCGGAGAGCTTCGTAGTGTCGAGCGCGAACGTGCCGCCGGGGAGCGCGTCGTCGTGCTTTCGTCCGTCGACGAGGAGATCGAAGCTCGCGATCTGCGCCGTCGGGTGCGTCGTGGTCGCGCTGGGCGTCAAGACGATCGTTCCCGACGCGGGCGACGACGGCACGCCCGCGAGCGTCACCGCGGGGATGTGCGCGAACGGTCGCGTCAGCGGATCGCCGGTGAACAGCGTCTGGAACGGCGCGAACTGCATGCTGCGCAGCCAGGCCTCGCCGAGCGACAGCCCTTGCGCGTAGAAGACGTGCAGCCGCGGCCGCGGGAACTTGCCCGAGTAGTTGCAAGGCTCCTCGACCGCTCCGGAAGTCCCGCTGGCGCCCTTCGCGATCCAACGCGACATCTTCGTCTGCGAGCCCTCGTCGAACGTCGCGGCGTAGCTCGTCAGGTGATCGGCGAAGCTGCCCGGGAGCAGCGAGAGGTTCGCGTTGTCGATGTCGGGCGCGGCGAGGCCCGTCATGATGCCTAGGCCATCGTGCTGGCCGAACGGCAGGTCGGCGAAGAGGTGCTGCGCGGGATGCCCGAGCCCGACGAGGCTCGTGACCGCGGCCGGGAAGAGCCCGTGCCGCGGGCTCGAGCGCGCGAAGTCGCTCGTCTGCATGAAATAGACAGTGCCGGCGGGCTGCGTGCCGTCGACCGCGACGCTGCGGTCGATCATCGCGAGCACCTCCGCGAGCGTGTTGCCGAGCGGGCCGGTGTACCCGAGCATCGCCGCGATGTAGTGGCGCTTCGCCTGCGGCGTCTCGTTCCACTGGCCGATGAACCAGCTCTGGTTGCTGTCGAACGCGAGCGCGAGGTCGTCGTTGCGGTAGTAGCCGTTCGAGTAGTTCTGCGCGATGCCGCCGGCTTGGATCGTGGCGGCCTGGAACGCGAGCGTGTACGGCGCGGTCGTCGAGAAGCGGTTCACCGGCCAGCACATGTCGCTGACCATGCCGCTCGCCGCGAGGTAGAACGACCCGCCCGGCGGGATCACGACGTAGTCGATGTGATCGCCGAGCCCGCGCGTCTCGATCGCGTCCTCGAACGCGGGCAGCGTGCTCGCGACGAACGCCGCGTAGCTCCCGGGGTTCGGGAGCATGTACAGCACGTTCGCGTCCGGGACGTCGCGCGCTTCCTTGTAGTAGTTCGCGACGTGGAGCGACTCCGCGATCGCCGGATCGACGACGAGCAGCACGTTCTCGGGCGTGCCGCCGGCGAACGCGGGCGCGGAGGTCAAGAGAAGCGAGAGCGCGGCGCGCGAGGAGGGCTTCATCTGCCCCATGAAGCTAAGCGCGAGTCCGGGCTGCCGCTACGTCCCCTTGCGCAGGATGACGATCTTGACCGTGTTGAAGAGGATCGACAGGTCGAAGAGCAGCGACATGTTCTTGATGTAGAAGAGGTCGTACTGGAGCTTCTGGACCGCGTCCTCGAGCGAGCTCCCGTAGCGGTAGTTGATCTGCGCCCAGCCGGTCAACCCGGGCTTCACGATGTGCCGCTGGCGGTAGTAGGGGATCTTCTTCGCGAGGTCGTCGACGAAGTGCGGGCGCTCCGGGCGCGGCCCGATCATCGACATGTGGCCCGCGATGACGTTGAACAATTGAGGCAGCTCGTCGAGCCGCGTGCGCCGGATGAACTTCCCCGAGCGCGTGATGCGCGGGTCGTCCTGCGTCGCCCACACCGGTCCGGAGAGCTTCTCCGCGTCCGCGCGCATGCTGCGGAACTTGAACAGCGTGAACGCCTTGCCGTCGCGCCCGACGCGCTCCTGCGCGAAGAGGATCGGGCCGGGCGAATCGAAGCGCACGGCGACCGCGGTCGCGAGCATCAGCGGCCAGGTCAACAGCAGGACGACGAGCGAGCACGCGAGATCGAGCGTGCGCTTCGCGAGCTCGTTGAACGCTTGGCGGCTGAAGCCCTCGTTGAAGATCAGGTACGACGGGCGCAACGCCTGCACCGCGATCTTGCCGGTGATCTGCTCGTAGAGCGCTTCCTGCTCCACGACCGAGACGCCCGCGAGTCGGCACTGCAGGAGCTGCTCGGTCGGCAAACCCTCGCGGCGATCCTCGAGCGCCACGACGAGCACGTCGACACGGTGCTTCGACACGAGGTCGTAGAGCGTCGTCGCCGCGGGCGCCTCGGCGCTGCCGGGCGTCGGCGCGAGCCCCGGCTCGAGCACGGGCGCGACCGTCCACGGCGGCAGCGGATCGAGGACGAGGGCGCTCGTCAGCTCGTTCGACGCCGCCTTCGGTGCCGCGGTCTTGGTCGCCGGGGTCACCGCGCGAGCGGTTCCGGCGTCCGCGTTCGCGACTTCGGGAACCTCCGGCCAACCGGCCGGGATCTCGGGCGGGTTCTCGAACGTGCGCCGCTTGCCGCCGTTCGCGCGACGCGCGGCGAACGACGGACCGGGCACGATGCCGACGACGTCGAAGCCCGCGTCGGGACGCTCGAGGATCTCGCGCGCGAGCGTGTGTGCCGAGCTGCCGGCGCCGTAGATGAGCACGCGCTCGCTGAACGCGGCGCGGCGCAGCGCGTAATGGAACAGCGTGCGCCAGTTGTAGAGCAGCGCGAAGCCCGCCAGCATCGCGAACACGAGCGACTGCGCGATCTGCGTGATCGAGAGCGGCGGGAAGTCGAGCACCTGCCGCAGGCCCCACGTGTCGCACACGACGACCGCTCCGAGCGCGAGCGCCAGCGCGGAGCCCGTCGACTCGACGAAGCGCGCCGCGCGGCTCACGCGCGAGCTCGACACGCGCACGTCGTAGAGCTCGTTGAACGCGATCGCGAGCTGCGCCAGCACCGAGATCACGACGCACGAGAGGATGCAGCGCACCCAGGCGTCGTCGACGTTCATCGCCGGCAGGAGCCGCGTCAGGGCCTGCTTCGTCTCGAACGAGGGGTTCCACAGGTGCGCCGTCATGAACACGAGCAAGACGAGCGTCATCAGGACCGTCTCGCTCAGGATGAGGAGGGCCTTGCGGATCGGGAGATAATGGTGGAGGACGCGCAGCATCAGCCGGGGCTGCCTCTCTCGGCCGGGGGGGCCTTCGGGGGCGCATCTAGCATCGGATGCCTCTGCCCTCCGGCATGAAACCTCTTCCGGGCGGCGGCGTTGCGGCCAATCGCGGGCGTGCCGCCCGCTCCCGGCGCCCGGCGCAGCGGCTCGCGCGGGTTCGCGTGATGGAGGACCACGAATCGCCGTGCGTCGACGTCGAGCAGCACTTCCACGAGGTCGACGCGCGTCGGCGAGCTCCAGCGGGCTTCCACGGCCCGCGCGCAGCGCTCGAGCCGGGTGAGGCGCTCGCGGTCGAAGCGCAGCCCCGGCCGCCAACGCAGGTCGAGCTCGCGCGGCTGGCCCTTCCGGCGCAGCTTGGGCGCGACGCGCCCGCTCTTCACCTCGACGCACACGGTCGTGCGCCCGTCACGAGCCAGGACGTCGATCTCGCCCAGCGGGCTCGCGACGCGTCGTCCCAGGATCGCCAGGCCGCGCGCGCGCAGGTGGCGCGCGGCGATTTCCTCGCCGAGGGCACCGAGCTCGGGATCGGTGGGGGTGAAGATCCGCACGAAGATCGCGGGGGAGAGGCGTGCGACGAGTCGGCGAACGAACTGCAGGGCGCCGCGGCTCACGGCGCGAACCCGCGCCGCTCATCCGCGACTATCCGACCTTCTCCTTCTCTTTTTCCTTCTCCTTGGTCGCGCCGCTCTCGTCGACGACGCTCTGCACGGAGGACAGCGCGTAGCGCACGCGGACGCCGTCGGCGATCTGCAGCGTGACGACCTGGTCCTGGACGGCCGCGATCGTGCCGTAGAGACCGCTCGTCAGCATCACCTTCGCGCCCTTCTCGAGGTGCTTCAGCATCTCCTCGCGCTTCTTCCGCGCCTTGCGCTCGGGGCCGATCATGAAGAAGTAGAACACCGCCATGCACAGGAGCAGCGGGATCATCATCCCGCCGAAGAGGTCGCCGGCGCCGGACGGCGCGGGGTTCGTGGCGGGGGCGGGCGTCTCCTGGAGCAGCGCGAAGAAAGGGAGCAGTTGCATCGGTGGAATCGAGCCTGTGCCTGTGGTTCGCGGCGCGGCCGCGACAAGGAGTGGGGCGGTCGCTCTGAAACCGGGGGGAAGAAGCTACTAGAATCGGGGGCCGATCGAAAGCGGCACGCCTTTTCGAAGCCATGACTCGAGATTCCTCAAGAGAACGCTGGGTGGTCGCCATGAGCGGCGGCGTCGACAGCTCCGTCGCGGCGTGGATGCTGCGCGAGGAGGGGCTGTCCTGCGTCGGGCTCTTCATGCGCAACGGCGTGCACGTCGAGGAGCACGAGTCCTCGAAGAAATCGTGCTGCTCGGTCTCCGACGCGCGCGACGCGCGCATGGTTGCGGCCGCGCTCGGAATCCCGTTCCACGCGGTCGACCTGAAGGACGAGTTCCGCTCGATCATCCGCTACTTCGTGCGCGAGTACTCGCTCGGGCGCACTCCCAACCCGTGCGCGGTCTGCAACCGCGACCTCAAGTTCAACCGGCTGCTCTCCTTCGCGCGCGACCTCGGCGCGGCCGGCGTCGCGACCGGCCACTACGCGCGCCTCGCGATCGAAGACGGGCGCGTGCGCCTGCGCCGCGGGCGCGACGCGAAGAAGGATCAGTCGTACCAACTGTTCAGCGTGTCCGAGGAGAACCTCGCGCACACGCGGCTGCCGCTGGGCGATCTCACGAAGAGCGAGGTGCGCGACCGAGCGCGCGCGGCGGGCCTGCGCACGTCGGCGAAGAAGGACAGCCAGGAGATCTGCTTCGTCCCGTCGAACGACTACCGCGAGCTCCTGCGGCGCGAGAACGTGGCGCTCCACCCCGGCGAGCTCGTCGACACGAGCGGTCGATCGCTCGGCCGTCACGACGGCACGGAGCACTTCACGATCGGCCAGCGGCGCGGGCACGGCGTGTCGAGCACCGAGGCGCTCTACGTGGTCGCGATCGAGCCCGCGGAGGGCCGCGTCGTGCTCGGGACGCGCGCGGAATCGGGCGTGCACGAGATGCAAGTCCACGACTTGAACTGGATCGGGTTCGATCCGCCGGAGTCGGGCGAGTTCCGCTGCGTGGTGCAGCACCGCTACCACTGCGTCCCCGCCGCGGCGACGGTGTCGATCGAAGGCACCGCGGCGCGCGTCGAGTTCGACGAGCCCGAGCTCGCGGTCACGCCCGGTCAGGGCGCGGCGTTCTACGACGGCGAGCTCCTGCTCGGCGGAGGATGGATCGAGCGGACCGCGCGTGCCGAGCGCCGGGCCGCCGCCACGGGTGTCGAGCACGTCTGAAACCGCGCCGCGATTCCGTGCGGGCGTCGCGCTCTACTTCGCCGGCGCCGCGCTGATCGCGCTCGCCGTGGTGCTCTTCCTCCCGCGCGCGAGGCGCGGCGGCGCTCCGATCACGGTCTGCGTCGTCGATCGGTCCGCGAGCGCATTGCGCACGCGTCCGGCCTGGTCGCGTGCGCTCCCGTCGATGATCGCGAACGAAGCTCGACTCGCGCGCGAGCGGGGATCGGACTTCGCCGTGGTGACGTTCGGCGCCGACGTGCGGCGCGTGTTCGGTCCGGGCTCGCCGGCGACGTACCTCGACGAGCGCCCTGCGCTCGCCGCGAGCGGCGACGCGGCCAGCCCGCTGGCGCGCGCGCTCGACCTCGCGCGCGAGATCGCGCTCGCGCCGGAGCGATCGGGCGCGCGAATCGTCGTGCTCGGCGACGGCACGTGGACCGGAGAGGATCCGCGCGCGCGGATCGAGGAGCTCGAGCGCGATGGAGCGACCGTCGAGTTCGCGCCGATCCCCGACGCGGAGCTCGTCGACGTCGCCGTCGAGCGCCTCGAGCTCCCCCCGTCGGTCGAGACCGGTGCGCCGCTCGCCGCGCGCGTCGATCTGCGGGTGACGGGGCCGCTCGGCTCGCACCGCACGGTCGAGATCACGCTCGAGTGCACGAGCTCGGCCGGCGCGTTCACGCGGGCGCAGCGACTGGCGGTCGCTCGCGAGCTGTCGGCGGTCGTCGACTTGGGCGTCGCCGCGGCGGGCCGGACGACGGTGCGCGCGAGCGTGCGATCGGTCGAGGGCCCTCCCGATCCGATCCCCGAGAACGACGCACGATCGTCGTCGATCGTGAGCGCGGGCGCCGTCTCCGTGGTCGTCGCCGCGCCGCCTTCGATTCAGGCCGAGATCGTGCGCGCGCTCGAGCCCGCCGGCGCGGAAGGCTCCGGGCTGGCGCTCGAGTCCGTCGATCCGAGCTCGATCGAGCGCGTGCTCGGCGACGCCGACGTGCTCGGCGACGCCGACGTGCTCGGCGACGCCGACGTGCTCGTGACGGCGGGCGTGCCGCTCGATCGCCTGTCGCGCGCGCGCCTCGAAGCGCATCTGAGCGGCGGCGGAGGCTGGCTGGGCGTCGCCGGCCAGGAATGGCTCGCCCCCGGGGCGTCGAACGCGCTCGATTTCTCCCCGCTGCGTCCCACCGGCGTCGCGGGCGGCGCGCGGACGGTCGTGTTGCTCGTCGACGGATCCGGCAGCATGACCGGTGCCCCGTACGATGCCGTCCGTGCGGCGGTCCTTGCGCTCGCGGATGGCGCGCCTG
>CAZQHA010000174.1:0-9077 GCA_964592795.1 uncultured Planctomycetaceae bacterium
GACCCTTGGAGGAAGATGCAGTAGCTCCCCGCCATCATCCCGGTCGACTTCAGACCCAGGTCGTTGGCGGTCACGCTGACGCTCGGGTTCGGTCCGCCGATGGAGTTCACCGCCTCGAGTAGGCAGCCCGTGCTCGCCGGCTTGGAGTTCTTGCATCCGTGCCCGGGAGCGCCGCTCTGGTCGTAGGTCGGAAGGTTGGTGCACGGACACGGCGTTCCCGTCCCGTCGCCGTAGCAGAACGGCGTGACGTCGGTGAAGACGACTTCGATCGTCACGTCGCACGTCGTCGTCTGCCCCAGCTGGTCGGTGGCGGTGAACTGCATCTGGTACGTGCCCAGGTCCGCCGGCGTCGGTGTCCATTGGAACTGGCTCGTCACCGGCTGTGACGGCCCGGCGGGCAGCGGGGGAGTGAAGGTCCCGTTGGTGAGCGGAACGGGACTGCCCGTGACGCCGACCGTGACCGTCTGGTTCGGGAATCCGTTCGTGGCCAGCGCTTGCACTGTGAACGAGAACGGCTGACCGACGCTCGCTTGCAGCGTTTGCCCACACGGCGACGGCGGATCGAAGACGGGAGCGGGCGCCGCGCAGGTGAAGCTCTCGCCGCGGATGAAGACGTTCGAGTCCCACGCGGCGTCGCCGACGTCCGCGATGGCGAGCTTGATGTGGTTGGGTCCCGGGTTCAGTGTTCCGGTCGCCGAGAACACCACGGTGAGCCCGTCCATCTCGGTCGCGATGTTCGAACAGGGGAAGTTGCCGCCGAGCGAGTCGCAGTCGTTCGTGATGTACAGGGAGCAGTTCGTCCCGGCCGGCGGGTTGTACGGGTTGTCGCAGTTGACGTTGTTGATCGCGACGGGGATGTTTGCGACGGGGACCAGTGCGATGTTCTGCCCGTTCAGGAAGAACGCGAACACGTCATTGAACTCCGAGTCCACGTACTCGTCGTACTCCTCCGAGGTGAACACGTACTGGAACGAGATCACGTTCGTGTTCGAGCACTCGAAGTCGAACTCGAGCACCGTCCGATCGTCGGTGCCGCCTCCCACCAGCGCGTTGAGATCCGCATCGCCAGGTTGAGCGTTGTCGGTGGTCGTGTTGGCCGCGTCGTTGGTCGGCCCGACCACGGAAGCGATGTTGCCCGAGCTGAGCACGATCCCCAGCTCGAAGCCGATGATACCGGTGCCGCCCGAGAACGTGCCGGCCGCGCGATTGTGACCTGCGTAGGTGATGTTGCTCACGAGCACGCCCGGCCCGACGAGCGCTTGAACGAGGCTCGCCGGAGTTTGTCCGCCTGTCTGCATGTCGCTCGTGACCAGACCACCGACCGGCTGCTGCGGCGGCGGCTGCCAGTTGGAGCCTCCTGGAGGAAGATTGATCCGACTGGTTTGTTGCGCGGCAGCGGGGAGCGCGAGAGAAGTCGCGATCAGCGCCGCGACGGACGTGCGCGCGGTCGTCGACCAGGCGAAGTTGGAATTCGTTCGACGACTGCGTCTCTGAAACTCTGGACAGTGCATGTTGACTCCTGTGGAAGAGGGCATTCGCGCGGTCGCAAGAGGACGACTCCATCCGCGCACGGAGTTGCGTCTTCTGGCGAAGCGAATGCGACGAGACCGCGAGATGAGAGAGTTCGCTCGCAACGAGTGCCGTGATTCGACGGCACTGCAAGAATGTCGCGGAGAAGCGAGCGCGCCCATGTTCCTCGCGCGCCGCGCGACACGTCAAGCGTTCAATCACTCGAGCATCGCGCGTGTCCCAAACGTGAATCGTGACGTTCGAGTGTCACGCGAAGTGCGTCGCGTTTACACGACACATCGCGCACGCAGTCGAATGAACCGCACCGTACGGAAACGTCTTCATTCGAAGTCGTCCGTCGATGCGCGTATGAGGTTCATTCATACGAAGAGCATCGTGCGCAACTTCACCTACGCGCCCGAACGACAAAATCTTTCTGACTTTCTTCGCTCTGAACACGCGCCGTCTCCTCTCTTGATGAGTTCGTTCACGGCGCAAGTCGGCTGCTCGCGGCTAGCGCGACTACGGGCTCAGTCTCGCGAACAGCCGCTCCGGATCGCTCTCGCGCATCCAAGTGTCGCGCTCTCGGCCGACGAGATCGCCGGCGGTCCAGTACCGAAGGAGCTGCTTGACGCGCCCCGCCGCGCCGCGGATTCCGGCGCCCGGCCGCGCGACGAGCCGCTGGCCGTACTCCAAGAGGAACGCCGCCGCCTCCTCGCGCGTCACGCTCCGCGCCGAGAAGATCCACGGATCGCCGAGCGCCGCGCGGCCGACCATGACGTACGCGCACCCCGTCGCGCGTCGCATGCGATCGAGATCGGCGTGGCTCGACACGCCGCCGTTGCCGCACACCGGGATCGAGACCGCGCGGACGGCGCGCGCGATGCGCTCCCAATCGACTTCGTCCTGGTAGTGCTCCGCGCGCGTGCGGCAGTGGAGCGTGAGCATCGCGGCTCCGCCGGCTTCCGCGGCGCGCGCGAGGTCTTCGACGCGGCTCGCGTCGTCGTACCCGGCGCGCATCTTCGCGGTGACCGGGACCGTCGCGGCCGCGTTCACGCACGCGCGGACGATGCGCTCGATCGACTGCGGGTCGCGCAGGAGCGCCGAGCCCGCGCAGCCCTGGATCGCGCCCTTGGCGGGGCAACCGAAGTTGAGATCTACGAGCGGCGCTCCGACGACCGCCGCGCGCGCGGCGGTCTCGGCGAGGCTGTCGACGTCGGCGCCCATGAGCTGCAGACCGACCGGCGCCTCGAATCGAGCGTGACCGAGGTGCGCGGCGAGGATGCGCCTCGGCAGTGGCTCGCGCACGACGCGGACGAACTCGGTGAACGCGCCACCGAGCGCGCTCGACGGGTTCCGCGCGAGGACGAGCTCCCGAAAGATCGGGTCCGTGACGCCCTCCATCGGCGCGAGGAGCCAGGGCGCCGTGAACGGGAGCGGCGGCGCGGCGCGGTGCGATCGGTGGGCGTCGCGTGCTGCGCTGGTGCCTGCGCTCGACATGGGCGGAGAGTGTAGACGGCGGAATCCAGAGTGGTGAGCAATCCGCTCGCTTCGACCGCCGACTGGCTGCGTCTACCATGACGCACGCCCATGAGCCCCACGCGCTCCGTCCTCGTCCTCCTCACGCTGCTCGTGCTCGCGTCAGGCGTGTGGGGTGTCTGGCGTGTGCTGCGCATCGAGCCGCTCGCGCCCGAGTCGACGACCGTGACCTCGGACGCGGAGTCCGCATCGACGTCTGTCGACGAGCACGCAAGCGATCTGAGCGAGCCCGAGGACGAGCTCGCCGAGCCCGAAGGCCCCGACCCCGACGAATCGCGCGTCGCGGAGGCGCTCGAGGAAGACGACGTCGGGCCGGCCGCGAAGACGGCCGCGGGTCCATCGAGCATCGTCCACGGCGTCCTGATCGACGAGGACACGCGCGAGCCGCTGCCGCACTACTTGCTCAAGCTGCAGGACGAAGCGGGCGCGCGCCTCGACGTGACGACGGATGACAAAGGTCGCTTCGTCACCACCGCCAAGCTCGCGCACGGCTCGATCCAGGTTCGGCCGATCGATCATCCCAAGCGGCGCGCGAAGGCGGCTCCGATCACGCGTGAGTTCCCGCCGCCGGAGGGGCGCGAGCTCGAGATCACGACGCGGAGCGGTCCGACGTTCCGCCTCGCGATCGTCCCCGATACGGTGCCGGCGGGCTCGCTCGAAGCGCGTCTGCGCGTCTCCGGGAAGGACGTCCGCTCGAGTCAGGACTACGACCCGGTGCGCGAAGGCACGCCGCCGTGGGTGCGCCTCCCGCCCGTGACGGGCGAGTCGCTCGAGGCGCGCGGCATCGACGTGCGCGATCGCGACGGCTTGTGGTCCGGCCGCGCCGAGGTGAATCGCGTCGCCGGCGTCGCGCACGAGGTCGTGCGCGTCGTGCTCGAGCCGCGCGCGCGCTTCTCCGGTCGCGTCGTCGACGATCGTTCGCGGCCGATCGCGAACGCGAACGTGTCGATGAAGTTCGTCGCCGGGGAGACCGTCGGCCAGGAGCGCACCGCGACCACCGAGGCGGATGGCGCGTGGCGCTTCGATCACCTTCCGGCCGGAACGGTCAGCGTGTCCGTCCGCGCGTTCCGGTACGAGCCGCAGACCGACGTCCGGATCGCGCTCGTGCCGGGCGACGTCAGCGATCGGACGATCACGCTCGCGCGCATGCCGCCGGCCGGCTCGATCCGCGGACGGGTCACGAGCGAGTCGGGCGGCTACGACTCGCCGGCGCGCGCGATGCTGACGCTCGTCGACAGCACCGACGCGATGCCTCCGCAGCACGCGCAGATCGTGTGGAACGATTCCGCCGGCCAGCGCGTCGGGACGTTCGAGTTCACCGAGCTGCCCGCCGGCAAGTACCGCATCGCGGGGAAATCCGAAGGCAACTGGTACGAGCTCGCGCCGGAATGGAAGCCGGGCTCGCTCTTCGCGTCGCCGCCGGACGATGGCGTCAGCTTCTTGATCCTCGACAGCACGGCCCGGGCGGACCTCGTGCTGCGCGTGACCGACGCCGACACCGGCGAATCGATAGACGGCGCGCGCGGCTGGTTCCAGATCGGCAAGAAGTCGGGGCGCGCGCGCGACGTCGATTCGGGCGGCATCGCGATCAGCGGCTTTCCTTATGAAGAGACGCTGCGCTGGCGCATCGACAAGGCCGGCTACCGGCCCGTGATCGGCGACGCGGCGAGCTTCGCGATCGAGACGCGCTCGGACGGAAAGACTCAGCGCATCGCCGAGGTCGCGCTCGCCCGCGGCTGGGGTGATCTCTATCGCGTCGCGGACAAGGACGGCAAGAACGGACTCGCGGGCGCGAGGATCCTGCTCGACGGCGTCGAAGCCGGTGTCACGGACTCCGAAGGGTTCGTGCTCGCGCGCGCACAAGAGCGGCCGAAGGAGATCCGCTTCGAGTACCGGGACTGGGTCGTGCGCGGCCGCATCGACACGACGCCGGCCACGCGACGCAAGAATCCGTACTACGTCGCGGTCGCGATGCAGCCGCCGAAGAAACGCTGAGCGAGAACGTAAGGCGCGAGCGCCGCGTCGCCCGCGGCTCGACAAGCGCGCGCCAGTCCGGACAATCAGGCAACCCGCAGAGCACGAATGGAAACCGCCTCGACGCAACCCGCCTGGAAGCGATTCGACTCGATCCGCATCGGCGACGCGGCCGAGCGCGTGCGCGGCGTCGTGAAGCGCACGCCGCTCCTCTCGTTCGCGTGCGCCGACGAGCGCGTCGAGCTGCGCGCGAAGCTCGAGAACCGCCAGGAGATCGGCGCGTTCAAGGCGCGCGGCGCGTGGAACCAGGTGTCGCAGCTCACGCCGGCCGAGAAGCGTGCCGGCGTCGTGTGCACGAGCTCCGGCAATCACGGCAAGGCTCTGGCCTGGGCCGCGAACCGCGCCGGTATCGCGGCGACGATCGTGATGCCGAAGAACGCGTACGCAAACAAGATCCAGGCGTGCCGCGAGTTCGGCGCGAACGTCGTCCTGTGCGACACGCGCGAGCTGGCGGAGAAGGAGTGCATGGATCGCGTCGCACGCGGCGCGACGCTCGTTCATCCCTACGACGCCGCGCGCACGATCGAAGGCGCGGGCACGGTCGGGCTCGAGATCGCCGAGGAATGGCCCGAAGTCGACGTCGTCGTCGTGCCGGTCGGCGGCGGCGGCCTCGTCAGCGGCGTCGCGCTCGCGATCCGCCAGAAGCTCGGCGCCCGTCCGAAGATCTTCGGCGTGGAGCCGCGCGGCGCGCCGTCGCTGTCCAAAGGACTCGCGGCGAAGAAGCCCGTGATGCTCGACGCGATCACGAGCAAGGTCCAAGGGTTGACGCCGCCGTACTCGGGACAGATCAACATCGACGTGTGCGCCGCGGCGCTCGACGGCGTCGTGCTCCTCGACGACGAGGAGATCCTCGCCGGGCAGCGTGCGCTCGTCGCGGCCGGCGAGACCGTCGAGCCCGCGGGGTCGGCGGCGTTCGCGCTCGTGCTGGCGAGGAAGCTGCCGGCGGAGCTCTTCACGGGCCGGGACGCGAAGCGTCGCCTGAAGGTCGCGGTCGTCGTGTCCGGCGGCAATCCCGACCCCGAGCAGATCGAGTCGCTGCGGCGCGACATCGCCGCCGAGCGCGCGCGCTGAGGGGAGCGCGCTCTTTCGCATGAAGCGCATCGTGCTCGTGCGGCCGTCCGGCCCGCGCAACGTGGGCATGATCGCGCGCGTCGCGGCCAACTTCGGCCCGTGCGAGATCGCGCTCGTGGCTCCCGAGCGCCCGTCGCTCCTCGTCCACCCCGAGTTCGAGCAGATGTCGCACGGCGTCGAGAACGTGCGCGAGCGCTGCCGCGTGTACGCGACGTTGCCGGACGCGCTCCTCGAATGCACGTCGTCGGTCGGCTTCACGGCGCGCGTGCACGGCCGGCGCACGCGGCTCGACTGGCGCGCCGCGCGCGAGGAGATCAGCGCGCGTGCGAACGACGGCGCGCAGCGCGTCGCGCTCGTGTTCGGCAACGAGACGGCGGGTCTGACGGCCGAGGAGAGCACGCTGTGCGGCGAGCTCGTGCACATCGCGACGTCCGCGGAGCACACGTCGCTCAACCTTGCGATCGCGGTCGGGATCGTGCTGTCGGATCTCTTCGTCGAGCGCGGGCACAAGAAGTTCGAGCGCGGCGCCAAGGCGCTCTCCGGCGAAGGCCGCGACTACCTCAAGGCGAACTTGAAGCACGTGCTCGTCGACAGGATCGCGCGGACGCCGAGCGCGCGGCGCGACGTGCTCGCGATGATCGAGCGGGTGTTCTCCCGCGCGCCGCTGGAGGACCGCGACGCGCGCGCGTGGCACCTCGTCCTGCGCGCGCTCGGCAGCGAGCTGACGCCGAAGGACGTCGGCGTCGCGCTGGGGGAGAAGCGCGCGAGACGGAACGCGGCGGTACGGGCGGCGAAGGCGAAGGCGCACCGCGACGGACGGACGCGCTGACGTCGGCTTGTCAGCGGCGATCGCGTGGAGGATCATCTGCGCCTCACGACCATGGTCCGACTCGACCGCATCTACACGAAGACCGGGGACGACGGCACGACCGGTCTCGGCGACGGCAAGCGCTTGCCGAAGCACCATCCGCGCGTCGCCGCGTACGGCACCGTCGACGAGCTCTCGTCGGTGCTCGGGCTCGCCGTCGCGCATGGGCTCGAGGACCCGTACCGCCGCTACCTCGTCGAGATCCAGAACGACCTCTTCGACGTCGGCGCGGACCTGTGCGTGCCGGGATCCGCGGGCGATCGCTTGCGCCTCACGCCCGTGTACACGAAGAAGATCGAGGAGATCATCGACAAGGAGAACGAGGCGCTCGCGCCGCTGAAGTCGTTCATCCTCCCCGGCGGCACGGCCGGCTCGGCGTGGCTGCATCTCGCGCGCAACGTGTGCCGGCGCGCGGAGCGGCACGTGACCGAGCTCATGGCGCTTCCCGACGAGGCGGATCGCGTCAACGCCGAGGTTCTGCGCTACCTCAACCGCCTCTCGGATCTCTTGTTCGTGCTCTCGCGCGTACTCAACGGCAACGGACAGCTCGACGTCCTGTGGAAGCCCGGGCAGCGACAGGCCTGAGCGCGCCGTGTTTCGTCTCTCGTTCGCCACGCCCGTCGAGTGGGTTTCGCGCGTCGAAGCCGATCCGCTCGCGCTCCTCTCCGATCACGCGCACTGCGAGCTGAAGGCGGCCGCGTCGGCGCAGGCGCTCATCGCGAAGAACCCCTCGCGCACCCAGCTCGTCACGCGCCTCGCGGACGTCGCGCGGGAGGAGCTCGAGCACTTCTCGACGGTCGTTCGCCTGCTCGGGGCGCGCGGCGGCGTGCTTCGCGGTCTCGAGGCGAATCCGTACACCGAGTCGCTCCTCGGCCGATCGCACGAAGGCCGCGTCTGCGCCGGCGACGCACGCGACGAGACGTTGCTCGACCGGCTCCTCGTCTCGTCGCTCATCGAAGCGCGCAGCCTCGAGCGGTTCCACCTGCTGGCGACACATCTCCACGACCGTGAGCTCGCCGGCTTCTATCGCGCGCTGATTCCGTCCGAGTCGCTGCACCAGGGCCTGTTCCGTGAGCTCGCCCTGTCGTGCTATCCGGCGCCGCGCGTCTCGGCCCGGCTCGACTTCCTGACGGAGCTCGAAGGCGCCCTCGTCTCGAACCTGCCGTTCGCCGTGCGCATGCACTCGGGGATGTGCGGCGTCGAGTCGACTCAGCGCGTACCCGCGCGCTGACCGGCGGCGCGCGCCGCCTCGCGCACGGAGGGATCGATGTCGGCTTCGAGCGCGCGCAGGCGCTCAGCCGCGGCGGCGAATTTCAGGAACCCGAGCGCGCGCGCGGCTTCGCGCCGCAGCGGCGCGTGACCGCTGTCGAGCGCCGCGAGCAGCGCCGGCCCGGCTTGGCGCGCGCCGCACCGTCCCGCGGTCCAGGCGGCCGTGCAGCGCACGAGCGCGTCGGCGTCCTCGAGGAACCGCTCGGGGTGCATGTCCGCGACCACCTCCGGCGCGCCCGCGAGATCCGCGAGCGAGAACAGCGCTTCCCGTCGCACGAACGCGTCTTCGCTCTCCAGCGCGAGCGACATCCGTCGATTGTCCGCGAGCGTCGACGCGTTGATCTCCTTCGTCGGCGACGGCAGCGGCCCGTCGGACCGGATCAAGCGCCGGCCGAAGTCGCGCACGTCGAGCAACGCGCCTGCTCGGCGGTCGAAGTACCAGTACTCGTCTCCGACGCGCACGCTCGATCCCGACACCGCGACGCGGTCGCCGCGCGCGAGCTCGACGGCCGACCGGCTGTTCGTGTCGCGCCACGGCCCGCTGCCGAGGAGCGACCACGTCGCCGATTCGTCGCGCGGGCTCTCGTCGAGGAGCTCCTCGACGATCGACTCGAACTCGGCCGCCAGGCGCGCGTGCTCGTCTCCCGTTCCGGGTCCCGCGAAGCCGGAGTGGATCGCGCGCACGCGCCCGTCGCCGTGGAGGAAGATCGTCGTCGGAAACGCGAGCACGCGGTCGAGCGCGGGGAGCGCCTGCGCCGCGCGGTCCTTCGCGGCGGTGCCGGCGAGC
>CAZQHA010000175.1:0-9058 GCA_964592795.1 uncultured Planctomycetaceae bacterium
GCGAGCGCGCCCGCCGCGCACGCGATGCACACGATCGCGAGCAGCACGCCCGCTCGGAGCGCGCCGCGGCGCGTGCGAATCGATGCTTCGATTGACAGTGCGCGGGCGCCGTTCCTACCCTGCGCCATTCTCGAATCCTCGTCCGAAAACATGTGTGTGTCGGCGGATCGTAATCGCCGGTGCACTCGCGCCGGTAGCCAACACCCCATGATCTCTCGTCTCGGCCGGGTCGTTCTTCAACACGTCGCGCGCTCGTCGATCCTGCTGCTGGTGGTGGGGGCCGTGCCGTGCAGCGCGCGCGCCGCCGCTCTCGAGGAGAAGGGACGCGTGATCGTCCTGGGCTTCGACGGCGCCGACGAGAAGACCGCGCAGGAGCTGATGGACAAGGGCGAGCTCCCGAACCTCGCGAAGCTGCGCGCCGAGGGCACGTTCGCGCCGCTCGGCACGACCACGCCCGCCGAGTCGCCGGTGTCGTGGGCCGCGCTCAACTGCGGCCAGAATCCGGCCAAGACCGGCATCTCCGGTTTCGTGATGCGCGAGCTCGGCAGCGGCGGACCCGCGCCGGCGCTCGGACACCAGGAGCACGGCGCGCGCCGCACGGATTCGTTCGAGCTCAACTGGCTCTTCCGCTGGCTCGTGTCGGGCGAGCCGGCGCACGTCGCGGCGTGGACCGGCGGAGCGGCGTGCGTCGCGTTCGCGCTCGTGTTCATCGTGCTGCTGCGCCTGCGCGTGCGCACGGCGTCGGTCCTCGCTCTGATCCTGGGCGCGGCGGCCGCGTGCGGCGGATACTTCGCGAGCCGCGCGGTCCCGCGGGAGATCATCGACGTCGTCGGCAATCCGACGAAGACGCAGGGCTTCTGGGAGGACGCCGCGCGCGCCGGCGTGAAGACCGTGGTGCTCGACGCGGCGATGGCGTGGGACCGTCCCGCCGTCCCCGATCTCAAGCTGCTCGCGGGTCTGGGCGTCCCGGACGTTCGCGCCGCGAACGGCGACTGGTTCCTCTACACGACCGCCGCGGAGACGAAGTCCGATCCGCCGAAGGCCGCGCTGCCCGCGCCCGACGGCACGTCGACGAGCACCGCCGGCCGCGTGTTCCACGTCGAGGAGCGCGACGGTCGCATCCAGTCGACGCTGTTCGGTCCGCGCAACCTGTGGGCGATCGATCTCCTGCGGCGCGAATTGAAGGAGCTCGACGGCGAGCTCGCGCGCGCGACCCCGGGAAGCAACGAGGCGCTGCGCCTCGCGGACCGCAAGCGCGAGATCAAGGACGTCGAGCTGGCCGAGCTCGAGGGCCGCCCGGGGAGCGACATCGGGCGCATCGGCGTGCCGCTGAAGGTCGTGAAGCGCAGCGACGCGAAGAGCGGCGAGACCGCGCTCGTGACGGTCGGCACGCAGGAGCAGGAGCTGAAGAACGGCGAGTGGTCGAAGTGGTACCACGTCAGCTTCAAGTTCAACGCGATCGTGCAGGTGCACGCCGTGACGCGCGTCAAGATCCTCTCGATGAAGGATCCGTTCTCGCTCTACGTCGACTTCCTGCAGATGGATCCCTCCAATCCGCCGTACTGGCAGCCGATCTCGACGCCGGGGTCGTTCGCGGGCGAGCTCGCGCGCTCCATCGGCGAGCCCTTCGAGACGGTGGGCTGGGCGTGCATGACGATGCCGCTCAAGGACCGCGAGATCGATCCGATCACGTTCCTGGAGGACATCGAGTTCACGCAGGGCTGGCGCGAGAAGATCCTGATGGCGGCGCTGGGCCAGGACGACTGGCGGCTCTTCTTCAACGTGGAGAGCACGCCCGACCGCGTCCAGCACATGATGTATCAGTACTACGACGCGACGCACCCGATGCACGACGCGGAGAAGGCGCGCGAGAAGACGACGTTCTTCGGCCGAGAGATCGAGCTCAAGGACGCGATCCCGGCGTCGTACCGCGAGATGGACCGTCTCGTCGGCGAGGTGATGGCGAAGCACGTCCGGCCCGGCGACACGCTGCTCATCTGCGCCGACCACGGATTCGAGAGCTTCCGGCGCGGCGTCAACCTCAACAATTGGCTCGCGGAGAAGGGCTTCCTCAAGGTGCGCGAGCTCTCGCGCCGCGCGGAATCCGAGATCCTCCAGTTCGTCGACTGGGAGCACACGAAGGCGTATGCACTGGGCTTGGGGATGATCTTCCTCAATTACGAGGACACGCACCCGCAAGGGATCGTGAAGGCCGCGGACGGTCCGGCGTTGATCGAAGAGATCAAGAAGGCGCTCCTCGAGACCGTCGATCCGGCGACGAACGAGAAAGCGGTGCGCTCGGTGTCGGTGATGTCGCAAGTCCACTCGGGTCCGTACCTCGAGCGCGAAGCGGACTTGATGCCCGGGTTCGCCGCCGGCTACCGCGTGAGCTGGAGCACGACGCTCGGCAACTTGAAGGTCGTGAAGGGCGAGGGCGGCGTCGGCTACGTCCCGGGTCCGACGTTCGAGGACAACACGAGCACGTGGTCGGGCGACCACGTGTCGGTGTCCGAGGACCTCGTGCGCGGCATCTTCTTCTCGAACCGCAAGGTCGAGCTCCCGCAGGACGGCGTCGATCTCCTGCACATCGCGCCGACGGCGCTGTCGCTGCTCGGGGTCGAAGTTCCTGCGGAATACGACAGGCCGCCGCTGCGCTTTACCGATTCTGGCCGGCGCGCGCGCGCGCGGGCTTGAGGGTGACGCTTCGGGTGACTGGTGTCTTACCACCGGGTTCGCGAACCCGGTGGAAGGACACCTGACACCGTACGCGTCACCGTACGATCAGTGACTGATCTGCGACCACTCGACGCGCAGCACGCCGTGTTGAGCCGCGATCTGCTCGAGCATCTCGGCGGCTTGCTGCAGGTTCCGGCAGCGGATGTGGAACACGAGCTCGAACGGCTCGTCTTCAGGACCGCGCGTCCCCGACAGATCCTGCACGCGGATGTCGTGCTGGCGCAGGATCGCACCGACCGATTGCGCGAGCGGCACGAGCTCCGATCGCAGCCCGCGCACGATGAGCCGGCGGTAGATCACCGGCGCGATGCCGCGCGTCAGCTTGTCGAACAGAGCCAGCACGACGAGCACGATCGCCGTCGTTCCGATCGCGAGCGCGTACTCACCCTGGCCGATCACGATGCCCAGGCCCGCGACCGACCACACGGTGGCACCCGTGGTGATCCCGCGCACGATGTCGCCGGCGCGGATGACCGTCGCCGCGCCGAGGAACCCGATGCCGGTCACGATGCCGGCGGCGAGGCGGTTGGGGTCGAGGACGACGCGCGCCGGTCCGTCGACCGTCAGGAGCTCGGCCGGGATCATCTTCGACGCGAAGATCAGGACCGTGGACGTCAGGCAGACGAGGATGTGGGTCCGCAGGCCCGCGGGCCGTCCGTGGATCTCGCGCTCGAAGCCGATGATGCCGCCGAGCACGACGGCGAGGACGATCGGCGTGAGATCGAGCGTCGCGAGCTGATCGAAGATCGCGTGAAAACCCGTCATGGTTCACCCGCAGGGCGCCGAGTCGCGCGCGGGCGCAGGTTCGGATATCGGCCGCGATCGTGCCGACCTGGAATGCGCGCGAGAGCCCCGGCCGGCCGCGCCCTCTTCGCACCGCGGAGGCCGATCGCTACGATCGCCGCCCGCGCGCCGCATCCCCTCGCAGTCAGGCTCCCCCGACGCCTCTATGACCCACCCCGATCTGATCGAACGCATCACCCGCTCGCTCGCCTACATGCTGCGTCACCAGCCCGAGCAGTTCGACCTCGAGCTCGACGAGTACGGCTACTCGGACATGGACGACGTGATCCAGGCGCTCAACGAGCGCCTGGGCGAGCCGGTGGAGGAGGAGGACGTGCGGGTCGCGGTCGAGTCCGGCGATCGCGTCCGGTACGAGATCGCGAACGGCAAGATCCGCGCGCTGTACGGCCACTCGATCGAGGTCAAGCCGGGCGAGTCCGCCAAGCCGCCGGCGCTCCTTTATGTCGGCGTGTCGAAGGGGGACGCGGAGCGCGCGCGCAAGTACGGACTGCGGCCCGGCCGCCGCAGCTTCCTGCACCTCGCGCTCAACCCCGACGACGCGCTCGAGACCGGCCGCCGCGCGTCGCGTGACTACGTGGTGATCACCGTCCATGCGCTCGACGCGTGGGAGGAGGGCATCAACTTCTACGACCGCAAGTCGCTCTTCCTCTCGGACCCGATCCCGACCCAGTTCCTGCAGGTCGGCGACGTGCACACGGACGGCTACGGCATGTTCGACGGCCAGCGCTCGCACGCGCAGGACTCCGAGGGTCCGCCGCCGGACCGCGGAGGTCCGCGCGAGGATCGCGGCGGATCGCGCGACGACCGCGGAGGTCGCGGGGGTCGCGGGCGCGGCCGTCGCGGTCGCGGCCGGCGCATGGGCGGCCGTCCCGACGAGGGCGGTGCGCCGCGGCACGCGGAGCACGCCGGCGCGTTCCACCGGGGCGAGGGTTCCGGCGGCGAGCGACGCGAGCCTCGTCCGTCCTTCGAGGACACGCGTCCGCGCCACGGGGGCGACGAGCCGCGCGCGCGGTACGCGGACGACGCGCCCGCCCGCCACGAAGGCGGACACGGCGGTGGATCGGGACGGCCCGCGTCCGACGGCGGACACGGCCGGCGACCGCCCGACGACCGGCGCGGCAGGCACGAGCCGCCGCGCCGCGACGCACACGACGACCGGCGTCGCGATCGTCCGCGCGAGCACGCGCGCCCCGAATCGCCGTCGCATGCTCGACACGACCGCGACGATCGCGGGCCGCGCTCCGATCGGCCCGACCGCGCGCCCGCTCCGCCGGAGCGACGCCCGGCGCCCGCGCCCGCCGCGGACGAGTCCGGCTTCGGGAGCGGAATCTTCGACGCCGCGCCGCCGCCCGTGAGGCCTCCGGCTCCGCTGCCGCGCGAGAAGCCCGCCGCGGAGAAGCCGCGCGAGGCGCCGCGCCCGCAGAGCGACGAGTCGGGCTCGTTCGGCGCCGGCATCGACTAGCACCGCTGCTCGCGCGCGGCGTTCCTCGCATGCACGCGCCCAAGCTGACGCTCGAGCTGCCGCCCGAGTACGACGTCGCGACATCGAGCCGCGCGCTGCTCGCGGTGCGCCGCGAGTTCGCCGCGGACCTATCCGCGTCCGGCTTCGGACCCGACTCGGACGGCGGAATGCGCGAGAGCGCGCTCTCCGGACGCAAGCCGCTGTACGAGATCCGCGCCGGGGCCGAGAGCTTCCTCGTGCGCCGCTTCAGCCACGGCGGTCTCCTGCGGTTCGTGACGCGCGCGCGCTTCGGCGACGCGATGCGTCCGTTCCGCGAGCTCGCTCTCGCGGCGGAGCTCGACCGGCGCGGGATCGCGACGCCGACCGTCGTCGCGGCGCGGGCGCGCGCGCTCTTCGGCGGCGGGTACCGACTGGATCTCGTGACGCGACTCGTGCCCGGCACGCTCGATCTGGGCTTCGCGCTCTCGAAGCTGGGCACGGGCGAAGTGACGGAGCCGGCGCGGCGGCGCGCGTGCGTCGCGCTCGGCGCGCTGGTGCGGCGCCTGCACGACGCGGGCTTCCTCCACGCGGACCTGACGTTGAACAACGTGCTCGCCGACGCGGCCGTGCTGCGCGGCGGCGGCGAGCCGAAGCTCTGGATCCTCGATCTCGACCGCGCGCGGTTCGAGCCCTCGCTCGCGGACGGCGAGCGCCACGCGAACCTCGCGCGCCTCTTCCGCTTCGTCGAGCGCCGCGATCGGAGAGCCGGCGGCGTGCTGCGGCGCTCCGACTACGCGCGCTTCTTCCGCGGATACGACCCGGAGCGCGAGCGCTGGAAGTCCGATTGGCGAAGCGTCGCCGCCGCGGCCGAATCGTCGCGCGCGATGCATTCGCTCGGCTGGGGGCTGGAAGGGCTCTTCGGCCGGACGCGCGATCCGCGCTTCGCGCCGCGGACGTGAGTCAGGGATGCGCGTCGAGGTGACGCTGGATCGCCGACGCGGCGACGGCGTTGCCCTCCGCGCTCCAGTGGCCTTCGCCCGCCCACAGGCGTGAGTTCTCCTCGCCGCCCGCGGCGACGAGCGCGCTCGTCGTGTCGAACACCTCGACGCCGTCCGCGGCGAGCACGCGCGCCAGCTCGTCCCAGTACGCGTGCCCGCGGCTCGAGCGATCCGCGAGGTCGCTCTCGTCGGGCAGGACGAACACGCGAAAGCGCGCGCCGGAAGCTGCGACTTCCTCGTGCGTCGCGCGGACGATCGCGCGCGTCAACCGGAAGAGCTCGCCGTCCGGGTCCGCGAGATGCGCCGACGGCTCGCGGCCGCGGCGCTCCCACGCCGTGAGCGCGAGACGGCCGATCGCCGTGCGGTGCGCGAGCGACGAGCCCGCCGGCAGGTACGCAAGGCGCGAGCTCGCGACCCAGCGATCCGTCTCGCCGACCGCGGCGAGGAAGTCTTCCTGCGACGTGACCAGTCGATCGACGTCGGCGAGCGTGGGGGCGGGATTGGGAACGAGCACGAGCGCGTCTCCGGTCGGATCGACGCGAAAGCGCGGCTTGAACGCGACCGAGAACGACCAATGTCGCAGCGCCGGCGGGTACGTGGTCAGGATGCGCGGGAGCGCGTCGGGCAGGAGGCCGAGCCACACCTCTTCGCCGCCGAGCGGCCGTCCGTCGCGGCGCCAGCGCAGCAGCGCTTGGTCGATTCCGTACGCGCCGACGCCCAGGTTCGCGACCTCGAGATCCTCGCGCGCGATGTCGAGCCGCGCGGTCCAGCACTCGTTGCCTTTCACCGCCATCCCGAGCGTGTACGAGCAACCGATCGCGACCGCGCGGCGAACGCCGGGGACGCGCTCGCGGGCGAGCGGCGCTGCGCTCACCCGGCTGCCGGCCCAATCGAATCGATAGAGCCCGTCCTCGGTCTCGCGGCGCGTGCACCAACCCAGCTCCGAATCGAAGTCGAACGAGCTCGCCGGCGGCTGGCCCGTCGTCGCGTGCGCGTGGATGCGCTCGAACGAGCTCCTCTGCGACGGCGAGAAGATCGGCGGATCGAACGGCGCGACGCGCCGCGAGCGCAGCTCGCCGTCGGAGAGCGCCGTGTGCTGGACGATCTGATCGAGAGCGACGAACGTCGCGAGGGCGATCGAGAGCTTGAGGCCTACCCGTTTCAAGGCCGCACAGCGTAGCCGCGCAGCCCTCGAGTTTGGGTGTCGCGATCGGTCGTCCGATAAGGCAATCTCTTCGACCCAAAATCGCCGCCGATGAGCGAAGCGCACGTCCACGACACCGCGGTAGAAGAGTCCGCGAGCGGTCCGCCCGCGATCGCCGGCGTCCCGCCCGGGAAGCGCCGCGCGATCGTCGTCGGCGCGAGCTCGGGGATCGGCCGCGCGCTCGCGCTGCGGCTCGTGCGCGAGGGCTACCGCGTGGTCGCGCTGGCGCGCCGGGCCGAGATGCTCGCCGATCTCGAGCGGGAGAGCGCGCCCTTCGCGAAAACGACGGGCGGACGGCTCGTCGTCCGAGCACACGACGTCCGCGCGACCGCGGACGTCGGGGCGCTCTTCGAGGACGCGGTGCGCGAGCTCGCGGGCCTCGACTTGATCGTGTACGCGGCGGGGATCATGCCGGCCGGCGCGCCGGGCGAGTACGACACGCCGAGCGACCTGGAGCAGATCGCGGTCAACCTCGGCGGCGCGGTCGCGTGGCTGAACTGCGCGGCGCGCTTCTTCCGCACGCAGCGCGAAGGCACGATCGTCGGCATCTCGTCGATCGCCGGCGATCGCGGCCGCAAGGGCAACCCGGTGTACTGCACGACGAAGGCCGCGCTCAACACGTACCTCGAAGCGCTGCGCAACCGCCTGGCGGAGAGCGGCGTGCACGTGTGCACGATCAAACCCGGCTACGTCGACACGGCGATGACGCAGGGGCTCCCGAAGCTCTTCTGGCTGATCTCGGCCGACGACGCGGCGCGCGCGATCCTCGTCGCGGCGCGCAACCGCGTGAACGTGCGGTACGTGCCGCTGCGCTGGTGGGTCGTCGGGACGATCATCCGCGCGATCCCCTCGTTCGTGTTCCGGCGCTTGAACGTGTGAGCTCTCCGGCGACACGAACCGCGCCTTCGCGATCGATCCCTTCGACGTACGAGTACGTCGAGGGTTGGGGCATGGCGGTCGGAGCGCGCTCGCGCGTGCTGCGTCCGCGCGACGTCGACGGGATCCGCGCCGCGTACGAGCTCGCGCGCCGCGAGCGGACGACGCTGGGCTTGCGCGGGACCGGCTGCAGCTACGGCGACGCGTCGGTGAACGAAGCCGGCCACGTTCTCGATCTCACCGCGATGAACCGGATCCTCGCCTGGGATCCGAAGACGGGCGTCGCGACCGTCGAGGCGGGCGTGACGTTCGAGCAATTGTGGAAGCGCATCCTGCCCGACGGATGGTGGCCCAAGGTCGTGCCCGGAACGATGTTCCCGACGCTCGCCGGCGCGGCCGCGATGAACATCCACGGCAAGAACAACTACTGCATGGGCACGATCGGCGACGCGATCCGCGAGTTCGACATCGTGCTCGCGAGCGGCGAGGTGAAGACGTGCAACCGCGAGCAGAACGCCGACCTCTTCCACGCCGCGATCGGCGGCTTCGGGATGCTCGGCGCGTTCAGCCGCATCGTGCTCGAGACGAAGCGCGTGTACTCGGGCGACCTCGACGTCGAGGGCATCAGCACGCGCAACCTGCGCGAGATGATGGACGCGATCGATGCGCGCACGAGCCAGGACGATTACCTCGTCGCGTGGGTCGACTGCTTCGCGGGCGGGGACGAGCTCGGCCGTGGACTGATCCACGCGGCGCGCTACCTCGACGAGGGCGTCGACCTCGACCCCGAGCGCACGTTCGCGATAGAGCACCAGGAGCTCCCGCCGCGCATCCTCGGCGTGATCCCGAAGTCGGAGGTGTGGCGCGCGCTGCGCTTCTTCAACAACGACGCGGGGATGCGGACGATCAACGCCGCGAAGTACTTCGCCGGCCGGCTCGAGGGGATGAAGGGTCCGTACCGCCAGTCGCACGCGGCGTTCGCCTTCCTGCTCGACTACG
>CAZQHA010000176.1:0-8979 GCA_964592795.1 uncultured Planctomycetaceae bacterium
GAGTACGTGCCCGTGCAATCGACGCCCGACGCGCTTCCGCCCGAGTTCTGCTTCATCGTTCGCGTCACGTCGTCGCGGATGCACAGCGCGCCGCCGTGGAACGGCGTGGCGCCCTGCACGAAGCCGTAGAAGAGGAAACCGTCCTGCCGGTTGATCAGGTTCGACGCCGTGATCACGAAGCTGCCGGCGCCGCCGGTCATCGTCGGCGTGCCCGTCGCCGAGATCTGCGGCGTGCAGCCCTGGCTGTTCAACTTCGCGAGGCAGTACGTCGCCCAGCCGTTCGCGTTCGCGCACACACCCTTCGGGTTCGCGATCGCGGCGTGCAAGCGCGGGTTCATCAGCGACGTCCCCGAGTTCGCGCCGCCCGTCGTGCTGCATCCGCCCTCCGTGTGGATGCCGATCGCCCTCCCCGTCTCGTACCAGATCATCGGCGAGCCCGAGTTGCCGGGGTACGTGTCGACGCTGTGGAGCAGCGATTCCGAGGCGCTCTCGAATCCCAGGAGCTGTCCTCGGTGTGTCTGCTGGACGCGATTCCATTCGTTGGGCGTCGCGTCGATCCCGAAGCCGGTGACGCGGACCGTCACACCGGCGTTCGTCGTCGGCGGCGCGACGAACGTGAACGCACCGCCTTGGCTCTCGTACGGAGTCCGCCCGGTGTTCGGGTTGGCGAAGCAGCCGAAGTACGCCCAATCGTCGTTCGGCGCGAACGAGCCCTGCGACGACGTCGCGTCGACCGCGTACTGGTGGTCCGGATGCGGATGGGTGACCGTTCCGTCGGAGTACGACATCGGCACGTTGAACTCGACGACCCAGCCCTCGGGGCAGTGTCCCGCCGTCAGCATGCAGTGGTTACAATCGTCGATGAGCCACACGCTGCAGCCGTTGGGCACGAGCCGCCCGACGCGCGGATCGCTCGAGAGCACGCGGTCGTCGACCGGCCCGCAGATCGTCATCAGCGGTTGCGGCATGCCCGCTTCGACGCTCGCGAGTCGCACGCGGCTCGCGCTCCCGGCCGGCGCGACGATCTCGACCCACACCGCGTCGCCGTTGAAGAACGCGCTCGAGTGCCGCCATTGCAGCACCTCGTGCGGCTCGAGCTCTTGGCGTGCGCCGTCGAGCGCGCTCGTCATCGCCAGGCGCGCGCCCGGCGCGAGCTCGACGTCGGAGAACTGGAGCTGCAGCCAGCGCGCGTCCTTCACCTCGACCGCGAATCCGGCGAGCGAGCCGCCCTTGTCCGAAGGCGCGGTGACCCAACCGGTGTCGTGGACGTACTCGACGCTGGAGCGCGCGATCGGCGCCGTTTGAGCTTGCGCGAATTGACCGAGGGCGCACCCGAGAACCGGAGCGACCCACAGGTAACGAAGAATCGAATTCATGATGCTGCGGATGGGATTCGTGCGGTGCGCGGAGAGTTCCCTAGCCCTGCCTCGCCGGGCCGCGCTGACGCGTGCGACGAATGCCGTCGCATCCGACACCTGCCGGTCGAATCCACTTCCCCCCTCACTCCATTTCGGATCGCGATCTCGTGAGCTTGAGCGACGCGCTACTGCTCTGCCATTCCTTATGTTAGCTGCACAGCCCTGGACCGGGGGCGGCCCGCACGGATTTCAGGCGTTCGCGGCAATCTCCCTAGAAGACCGAATCGAGCACGACGAGCGGGACGAAGCTCCCGAGCGTCGGTCCCGATTGCGCGCGCCGGAACGCCTGGAGATAGATCACCTTCGATTCGACCCCGCTCGGCAGCGACGGCACGTGGAAGCTCTTGGTCAGCGTGCCCGATGCCGGAATCACTCCGAACTTGATCGAGCGCTCGGGCCCGTCCGGAAGGTCGACCAGCAAGAAGCCGCGCCACAGCGCGAGTCCGAGGAACGCGGTGTCGTCCCCTTGGTGGATCCCGACGCTGTCTCCCGGATCGCCGACGACCGTGATCGCGACGTGCTGTCCCTCGCGGGCGACCGAGGGTGCTTGCAGCGCGAGCGGCGACACCGCGAACGTGAACGGCGATCCCGCGCCGAGCGCAGCCGGGCCCGGAGCTCCTTGATTGCTGCAACCGCTCGTCGATCCGCCCGCGCCGCCTTGGAGCACTCCGCCGAGCCGCCACAGGAAGCTCGGCGTTCCGATCCAGTGGTATCCGGCTCCGCCGTCGCCCGCGGGCGAGCATGCGCGCGCGGCGAACGTCGGATTCGATCCGCGTCCTCCGAGCACGAGCGATCCGGCCGAAAAGATCCCGCTGCCCGCGTCGAGCCGTGCGCTGTCGCCGCCGTTCGCGGATCCCGCTCCGCCGCTGCCGGCGTCGCCCGCGAAGAGCTCGCTCAAGTACAGGACGGCGCTCGAGCTCGCGCACACGACCGCATCGCCGCCGGCCCCGGGCGCTCCCGACACCGCGCAGCCGTGATTCCCGCCCTTGCCGCCCCACGCATAGCACTCCGTGAACGCGACGTCCGGAGCGTTCTCGAGCCGCATCCCGACGCTCCCCGAGATCGCGGGGAGCATCGTCGAGCAATCGGCCGCGCCGTGCGCACCGTTCGCGCCCGCGATGTCGCAGCGATGGAGGCGCAACGCGCCGGCGACGTCTCGCGCGTGCAGACCGTAGGCGCTCGCGGTGCTGCTCGCCGGAGGCCGGACCTTGAGGCCGTTCAGCACGACGCGGCTCGCGACGGGAACGTCTTGCACGGCGATCGTGCCGAGGATCTGCGCGCTCGCTCCGCTGTCCTGCACGACGACGACGCCCTTGCCGTCGATCGTGAAGCCGGCGTAGTTGCCCGACTTCACGAGGATCGTGTCGCCGTCCGACGCGGCATCGATCGCGGGTTGGATCGCCGTGAAGTCGCCGCCGCCGCCCGCGTGGACGACGATCACGCTCGCGGTCGCGGGCACCGCGAGCGTGATGAGGAGGCAGATTCCGAGCAGGGCGCCGCGCACCATCGTTGCGTTCGTGCGGTCAGAACGAGGAGTCGAGCACCGTCAGCGCGGCGAAGCTGCCGAGCGTGATGCCATTCGCTCGGACGCGATAGGCCTGGAGGAAGCGCGTCTGCGCCTCGACGCCCGGCGGAAGGATCGGCGCGCGGTAGATCTGCTTGAGCACGCCGGACGCGGGGATCACGCCCCAACGCCGCTCGCGAACCGGCCCTGCGCTCGACGTCGGGAACGGCGCGACCACGACGCCTCGGTAGGACGGGACGAGATCGAACGTCGTTTCCACACCGTCGTTCAAGTACACGTGGTCGCCGGGGTCGCCCGTGAAAGTCAGCGTGAGGAACTCGCCTTCGCGCGCGATCGCGGGGAGCGTGAGCTCCAAGCTCGAAACGACGTACTGGAACGGGCGGCCGCCCGCGATCGGCGCGACAGGTGAGCTCCAGTCCGGCGCCGTGCTCAGCCCTCCGAAGATGGAGTCGTCGAGCAAGTGAACGTCTACGGACTCCAGCGTCTCGCCCATCGCGAGACCGTGCCCTCCGGGTCCACCGTACGGGTCCTCGTCCAAGCAATTCGTCGGGCCCGCGTTGCCGCCTTGGAGAAGCGAGTGCGCGAGAAACAGGAACGCGCCGATCTCGTCCTCGTCGATCACCGTCACGCCGTTCGCGCCGGGCCCGGACTGCGCGGCGCCGGTGCCGCCTCGACCCCCGCGGATCTCGCAGTCGTAAACGGCGCTCCTCGACGAGGCGGAGAGCAGGCCCGTCCCTCCGAAGCTGAACTGTCCGATGCAATTCTGCGAATCCCAGAAGCCGTTGCCGCCCTTGAAGACGCAACGGGCGAAGGCGACGTCGCCCGAATGGGTCAGCTCTACGGCGTGCCTCCCGGAGCCGAGCGCGCCGAGGCCCGAGGCTTCGCACGCGACGACGCGGACCGCGCCCTGACAATTCTCCACGCGCAGCGCGGTCGTCGACGCTCCGGGCACCTTCAAGCGCGCCAGCGTGACCGTGCTGCCGAGCGGGACGTTCTTGATCCACAGGCTCGAAACGTTCGGTAGCGCGCCCGCGTCACCCACGATCGTCAACGCCTTCCCGTCCACCGTGCAAACGCCGAAGTAGCTGCCGGGTTTCACCAAGACGGTGTCCCCGTCGTTGGCGGCGTCGATCGCGGGTTGGATCGCCGTGACGGCCCCGCCGCCGGCGGCGGAGACGACGATGACGTCTGCCGTGAGCGGCGCCGTCAGCGCGGCGCATACGCATCCGGCCAGCAGAAGAGGAAGCGATCTCATACGAGACCTCCGATCAGAAAGAGGAGTCGAGGACCGTGAGAGTGGTGAAACTCCCTAGCGTGATGCCGCTCGCGCGGACGCGATAAGCCTGCAGGAAGCGCGTCTGCGACTCGACGCCCGCTGGAAGTACCGGCGCGCGGTAGACCTGCTTGAGCACGCCCGATGCCGGGATCACACCCCAGCGGCGCGCGCGCGTCGGCGGAGTGTTCGGCGGGAACGGCGCGACGACCACGCCTCTCCACGACGGGACGAGGTCGAACGATTCGGAGGTCTCGAGCCCGTCGTTCAAGTACACGTGATCGCCCGGATCGCCGGTGAATTCGATCTGGAAGTAGTCGCCTTCCTCGGCGATCGACGGAACGCGCAGACCCAAGCTCGACACGTTGTAGAAGAACGGGCTCGCGCCGCCCGTCGCGGAGTATTGGGGTCCGGGGTCCGCACCGGGCGCGGGCGGTTGGCTCGGGAACCCGCCGATGAGGATTTCGTCGAGCAATTGCACGACGACAGGACCGGTCAATTGGATCCCCGGGCCGCCATCGCCGGCTGCGCTGACCGGACAGGTCTCGCCGCCAGTACCCGCGGCTCCTCCGACTCCGCCTTGGAACGTCGAGCGCGAGGCAAAGGTGATGCTCCCGGCGCCCGCGAGCACCCCCGGTCCACCGTTGGCCGACACGGGAGCTTCCACCGAACCGCGCCCCCCGAAGGACGAGCACTCGTAGAGCGCGACGTTCGACGAGTCGACGTCGAGGCCCGTCGGGCCCATGGTCGCGCCGATGCTGCACGCGGCGTTCGTGGATGCGAGGAACGTGCTGCCTCCGAATGCGACATTGGGAGACGCGTCCACGAGCGCGCCGCGGACAGCGCTACCCGAAGCGATGAAGGCGGAGCGCGCGATCCGTACGGCACCGCTGCACGCGGTGACCTTCAGGCACGCGGGGTTCGGCCCGCCGGAGTTGCCGTTGAAGCGGAAGCTCGACAACGTGAGCGTCTTGCCGGCCGCGAGGTTCTTGATCTCGACCGTCCCGTTGACGTCCGGCCAGTTCGGATTGTCGTGGCCGACGATCGAGAGCGCCTTGTCGTCGACCGTGAAGCTCGAGTAGAAGCCCGTGCGCTTGACGTAGATCGTGTCGCCGTCGACGGCGGCGTCGATCGCCGGCTGGATCTGTGTGAAGTCGCCGCCGCCCTCCGCGTCGACGACGATGACGCCGGCGTTGGCGAGCGACGCGAGACTGGCGATGGCGACGACCGCGGTCTGTGCACAACGACAATTCATGGGAAAGCCTCCGCTGCGAACCGACGACAGGATGGGCTCGAGATCGATCGAGCACTGCACGCTCCGTGATCCCTCGCCGCCATGTTAACCTGCACGACGAGGTTCCAGTTGGTGGGCCAGAATTCCGAGCCAGCGAGCGGTTTTCGGGTGACCGCATGGCGTTTTCCGGCGTGGATTCTCGTCCTCGCAGTCCTGATTCCCGCGTGTGGCAGGGTCGGGAAACCGACCCGCGTCGTGCTCGTGACGCTCGACACCCTGCGGGCGGACCGGCTCGGCGAGTCGACGATGCCGCTCCTCTGGGCTCGTGCCCAAAAAGGCGTCGTCTTCCAGCATTTCTACGCATCGACGTCGAGCACCCAGCCGACCCACGCGACGATCTTCACCGGACTCGAGCCGTGGCAGCACGGCGTCACGCTCAACGGCGCGGTGCTCGACGAGTCGCGTGACACCCTGGCCGATCGGCTGAAGGCAGACGGGTTCTCGACGGACGCCGTCGTCGCCTCGTTTCCGCTCGAGCGCCGCTTCGGGTTCGCGCAGGGATTCGACAGCTACTACGACACGTTCGAGCATCAGCAGGGGACCGCGAAGCCGACCGGTCACTGGGCGGGCGTCGAGGTCGAGGAGGACTTCTACTCGCTCGCCGACTCGATCACGGCGCGCGCGATCGGCGCGATCGACGCCGCGCGCGCGCCGCGGCAGTTCTTCTGGTTCCACTACTTCGATCCGCACGCGCCGTACGGCGACACGGCGGGGGAAGGCGTGAAGCTCGAGGACCTCACCGCCAAAGCGAAGAGCCGCGCGCCCGATCTGGACGCGCTCCTCGAGCGCGCGCGCGCGGAGTACGACGCCGACACGCGACACCTCGACCGCGCGCTGGAGCGCCTTTTCGCGCGGCTCGACGCCGACGCCGATCGATTCGAGACGCACGTCTTCCTCACCGCGGACCACGGCGAGAGCTTCGGCGAAGAAGGCGCGCTGGGACACGGCAAGCGACTCATCCGCTCGCAAGTGCACGTGCCGGGCATCTTGATCTCGCCGCGCGTCGCACCGGCGGTGCGCAGCGACGCGGCGGGCTCGATCGACGTGATGCCGACGCTGCTCGCGCTCGCCGGATCGAGCGACGCCGAGCGTTTCCTCGGACGCAATCTCGTCGAACCGCCCCGCGCGGAGCAGAAGCCCACGCTCGGCATGCGCCGCACGTTTCCGAAGCCGTTCAAGGACGTCTACACCGACGGAACCGTCGTCACCGTGCACGGCCCGCAGTTCTACCTCGTGCGCGACGGCCGCCTGTACATCGGCGACAAGGAGCAACTCGGAGGCGAGGATCCGTCGCCGAGCCCCGCGCTCGCCGAGCGCGTGCGCGCGATCTTCGCGGCGTGCGAGCTCGAGCTTTCGGCGACCGCCGGGCGTGAGGACCTGCGCCCCGAGACGCAACGCGCGCTCGAGGCGCTCGGATACACGCGCTAACTCGCTGTCCTGTGCTACGCTCAAGCGCCGGAGGGGTTCGATCCGTTCGTCGAACAAGGAGCCGAACATGAAAGTCCAGGTGACTCTCGTTGCATCGTTCGTCGCGTTTGCAGTCGCCGAGCTCGCGCACGCCGGCGTGATCGTCGTCGATGCCGCCGGCGGCGGCTCGTTCACGCAGATCCAGCCCGCGATCGACGCCGCGCTCGAGGGCGACACGATCCTGGTGAAGCCCGGCGATTACGCAGGCTCCGGCATCTACAGCTTGTGGATCGAAGGGAAGTCGCTCACCGTCGTCGGCGACGTCGGGACGCTTCCGAGCCTCTCGAGACGCGTGAGGGTCGAGAATCTGGCGGCGGGGCAAGTCGTGACGCTCGCCCGATTGAAGGCGCAGGCGGTGGGTGGAAGCAGCAGTTTCGCGGCGGCGGTCGAAGTGGAGAATTGCCTGGGCGCCGTGCGCGTCGTCTCGTGCGACTTCACGGCGAAGACGGCGACGTCCGGCAGTCCCGGGATGACTCACGGCGCGACCGTCACGGAGTCGCACGACGTGGCGTTCACCGGGTGCGCTGTGCGCGGCGGCGATGAACTGACCGAGATCGAGTGCGTCAGTCCCAGCGGCGCCAACGCGATCGGTGGTTTCGGCCTGCGCGTGTGGGGAGCGTCCGTCGCGAGCTACGAGTGCGCGATCGACGGCGGCCACGGAAGAAACGGCGGCGATACGACCGGATCGGGTGGGGAGGCCGTGTACGTCACGACCAATTCGTCCTCGAGCACGCCGGCGTTCTTCTTTGCGTCGCGCTCGAACATCCACGGCGGCGTCGGAGGCAGCACGGATTGCATCGATTACGGATGCGCCAAGAGTGGAGGCGACGGAGTCCACCTCCAGAATGCTTTCGGAGCCCCCGATCCGATCGGCTGGTTCTTGGATCTCATGGTCGGCGGAGGAGCGCCTGGGACTTGGATCAACGGCAGTCAGTACAAGTTCTGCGGTCCGGTCGCGCCGGGCATCGCTTACTCGGGAATCCCCGCATTCACGTTCTCGGTCGCGAGCTTGGGGTTCACGATCCCGGCGGTCGCGCGCGAGGGCACGCACGTGACGGTCACGTTCACCGGTGAACCCGGATCGCGCGTGTATCTGAACGACCAGCTGACCACGACGTTCGAAGCGACGGCGTCGTGGCGCGGCGTGTTGCTCTCGCCGTTCCCCACCGCGTCAGCTCCGGCGCGCGAGATCAAGTGGGGCGTGATCCCAGCGTCGGGAGTGTTGACGCGAACGTACCCCGTGCCGCAGCTGCCCCCGGGTGTGCAGGCGCAGACGCGCTACCTGCAGCCGTATCGGCTCGGGGCCAACGGGATCACGCTCGGGAGCTTCAGAACGCTGACCGTGCTCGACTCGGCGTTCTGACACGTCGCGGCTGGCGGCACGAGACTCCCGTGGCCTTGGGCAAGACGCGATTGCCCGCGGCTCCGGGAGTCCGAGTAGAATCGGCGTAGCTCGCTCCGCTCGTTGGACAAGGAGTGTGGACATGAACGTTCGACAGGTCCTCGTCGTCTCTATCGCTTCGCTCGCCGTCTCCGCGGTCGCCCACGCCGGCGTGATCGTCGTCAACGCCGCGGGCGGCGGAGACTTCACCGCGATCCAACCGGCGATCAACGCCGCGGTCGACGGCGACACGCTCCTCGTGAAGCCCGGGAACTACGCCAGCTTCACGATCAGCGACAAGGCGCTCACGATCGTCGGGGACGTGGGCACGCCGCCGAACCTCACGGGCATCTCGCGGATCGAGAACCTCGCGCTCGGGAAGGTCGTGACGCTCGCTCGATTGAACGCGCCGGGTCCGGACGAAGGGACGCTCCAAGTCGACGATTGCTTGGGAGCCGTGCGCGTCGTCTCGTGCGAGTTCGCCGGGCGGACGGCGACGTTCGGCAACCAGTTCCCAGGCAGCGGCGCGAACGTGACGGAGTCGAACGACGTGGCGTTCACCGGGTGCGTGTTGCGCGGCGGGGACGGACTCTCGAACCCCCTGTGCGAGTCCCCGAGCAC
>CAZQHA010000177.1:0-8950 GCA_964592795.1 uncultured Planctomycetaceae bacterium
GACGGTCGCTACGTCGTCTTCACGAGCGCGGCGAGTAACCTCGCCGCGGTCGACACGGCCTTTCACTACAACGTCTACCTCCGTGACCGAGCACAGGGCGAGACGCTCCATGTCAGCATCGGCCACGACGGCGTCGCGGGAGACTGGGATAGCGGAGAAGACTCTGCGCTGTCTGCCGACGGACGCTTCGTCGCGTTCTCGAGTTGGGCGAGCAACCTCGTCCCCGCGGACACCATCGGCACCGGCGACATCTTCGTGCGCGACATGCAACTCGGTGAGACGACTCGCGTCAGCGTCTCTTCGAGCGGCGAGCCGGGCAACGAGGACTCTTCGAGTGTCTCCATCTCGGCGGACGGCCGATTCGTGGCGTTCTCGAGCCTGGCTTCGAACCTCGTCCCCGGCGACACGAACGGCGCGTGGGACATCTTCGTTCACGATCGCGTCACCGGGGCGACCACGCGCGTCAGCGTCTCCTCGAGCGGCGCGCAGACGTTCGCGATGTCGGCCGATCCGTCCATCTCCGGCGACGGCCGCTTCATCGCGTTCACCAGCGTGGGCGCGTTCCTAGTACCGAACGACACGAACGCAGTGGCCGACGTCTTCGTGCACGATCGACAGACGGGAACGACGACACGCGTCAGCGTGGATGGCATCGGAGCCCAGGCCAACGAAGGCTCGCAATCGCCGTCGATCTCGGCGAACGGCCGCTACGTCGCGTTCCAGTCCGCTGCCACGAACCTGACGTTCCCTCTTGCGGGCCAAGGCTTCGCGGATGTTTTCGTCAAGGATCGACTCTCGGGCGCGATCCTCCTCGTCCCGATTTCGCATGAAGGCGGAAACCCCAACCACGAGTCGAAGAGTCCGAAAATCTCCCCCGACGGACGGTTCATCGCTTTCTGGTCGACCGCGTCGAACCTCGTGCCCGGCGACACGAACACCGAGATCGACGTGTTCGTTCACGATCGCGTGCTCCGCCGCACGGTGCTGGCGAGCCTGAAATCCGACGGCACGCAGACGAACGGGAACTCGTATGCAGCAGGGATTTCCTTGGATGGCAGACACGTCGCGTTCATCAGCAACGCCACGGACATTTTCAGTCATGACACGAACGGGGCATCCGACGCCTTCGTTCGCGATCTGCCTGCGTGGCCCAGCCCCTACACCCCGTACTGCTTCGGCGACGGCACGTCGATCGCTTGTCCGTGCGGCAATCCAGGCCTACCGGGTCGGGGCTGCGCGAACCTCGTGTTCCCCGGCGCGCAGCTCGTCGCGACCGGTAGAGCGAGCGTCGCGGCGGACACGCTCGTGCTCACCGCTTCCTCGATGTCGGGCGCGCAGTCGTGGTACTTCCAAGCGACGCAGCAAGCGCAAGAGCCGTTCGGTTACGGACTCCTCTGCATCGGCGGCTCACTCTTGCGCGTCGGACAGAAGTCGATCGTCGGCGGCAGCTCGAGCAATCCGTCGGGAACGGACCTCCCGCTCCACGTGAAGGGCGCGATCCATCCCTCGGGAGCCACGCGGCATTACCAAGTGTCGTATCGGCAGGCGAATCCCCCGTGCGCGCCGGCGCCGACGTCCAACACGAACCGGACGAACGGATTGACGATCGTCTGGGAGCCGTAACGCCGCTCGGGCCGAAACGCAATCGGCACTCGGACACCGTATCCTGCGCGCGATGAGCGCACCGGACTTCGAGAATCTCGGCGTCTTCTATCTCGGGCGGCCGTACGACGCGGAGACGCGCGCAGTACGGGACGGGTACGTCCTCTACGACTCGAAGGATCTCGTCACGCACGCGGTGTGCGTCGGGATGACGGGGAGCGGCAAGACCGGACTTTGCATCGGACTGCTGGAAGAGGCTGCGATCGACGGCATCCCAGCGATCGTCATCGATCCCAAAGGCGACCTCGCGAACCTTCTCCTCGCGTTCCCCGATCTTTCGCCGGCGAGCTTCCAGCCGTGGGTGAATCCGCAGGACGCGCAGGCGAGCGGACTTTCGCTCGATGCGTTCGCCGCGCGTGAAGCGGAACAATGGAGGGAAGGAATCGCGCGCGATGGTCAGGACGCCGAGCGCGTGCGGCGGCTCGCAGAGGCCGCCGAGTTCCGCGTGCTCACGCCCGGGAGCCAAGCGGGACTTCCGGTTTCGATCCTGCGCTCGTTCGCCGCGCCGGCGAGCGCGCTCATCGACGATGAGGAGCTCTTCCAAGCGCGCGTCGCGACCAGCGCGACGAGCTTGCTCGGCTTGCTCTCGATCGACGCCGATCCGCTCACGAGCCGCGAGTTCGTGCTGATCAGCGCGCTCCTTTCCGCGGCGTGGAAGGACGGGCGCGATCTCGACCTCCCGAGCTTGATCCGGGAGATCCAGACGCCGCCGATGACGCGCGTCGGCGTCATCGAGCTCGAATCGTTCTATCCGGCGAAGGAGCGCTTTCAGCTCGCGCTGCGCCTCAACAACCTGCTCGCGTCGCCGTCGTTCGCCGCGTGGCTCGCGGGCGATCCGCTCGACGTGCACTCGGCGCTGTACACGCCCGAAGGCAAGCCGCGCGTCTCGATCTTCTCGATCGCGCACCTCTCGGATCCCGAGCGGATGTTCTTCGTGTCGCTCTTGTTGTCGGAGACGCTCGCGTGGGCGCGCTCGCAGCCCGGCACGCAGAGCTTGCGCGCGATCCTCTTCATGGACGAGATCGCGGGCTACTTCCCGCCGGTGCGCGAGCCGCCGTCGAAGCGGCCCTTGCTCACGCTGCTCAAGCAGGCGCGCGCGCATGGCCTGGGCGTCGTGCTCGCGACGCAGAACCCGGTCGACCTCGACTACAAGGGGCTCGCGAACACGGGCACTTGGTTCATCGGACGCATGCAGACCGACCAGGACAAGGCGCGCGTGCTCGACGGGCTCGAGGCTGCATCGAACGCGGGCGTCGATCGGCCGACGCTCGATCGCTGGATCTCGGGGCTCGAGAAGCGTGTGTTCCTCCTGCACGACGTGCACGAGTCCGAGCCCGTGCTCTTCAAGACGCGCTTCACGCTCTCGTACCTGCGCGGACCGCTCGCGCGCGCGGAGATCCAGCGCTTGATGAGCGCGCGCAAGTCGGACGGGGCAGCGCCGCGCGCTCGGGCCGCTTCCCCCGCCGCGGCGCCGGCGTCACCGACCGCTTTCTCGCGTCCCGTGCTCGAGCCGGGTATCGGAGAGATCTTCGTGCGCGCTCGCGGCGGTGCGCCGAAGTACCGCCCGATGCTCCTCGGCCGCGCGCGGATCACGTTCACCGACGCGAAGCACGGGATCGCCGTCGAACGATCGGTGGTGCGCGCGGTGGAGCTCGCGCCGGCCACGCGGTCGATCGATTGGGAGCGCGCGGTGGCATTCGAGTTCGGCGCTGCCGACCTGGACACCGCACCGAGCGACGGAGCGCTCTTCGCGCCCCTGCCCGCGCTCGCCGGGCAGAAGAAGAGCTACGGCGCCTGGCGCAAGTCGTTCGCCGACTTCCTGGCGCGCCGCGAGTCGCTCGAGATCTGGAAGCACCGCGGAACGAAGCTCGTGTCGCGGCCCGGAGAGAGCGAAGGCGAGTTCCGTGTCCGTCTCGGCCACGCGTTGCGCGAGAGCCGCGACGAGCTCTCCGAGAAGCTGCGTGAGAAGTACGCGCCCAAGCTGGCGGCGCTCGAGGAGCGGCATCGGCGCACGCTCGCCGCGGTCGAGCGCGAGAAGGAGCAGGCGAGTCAATCGAAGCTCCAGACCGCGGTGTCGTTCGGGGCGACGCTGCTCTCCGCGTTCACCGGTCGCAAGAAGCTCGGCGCCGGGACGCTCGGTCGTGCCACGACCGCCGTGCGCGGCGTCGGCCGCTCGATGAAGGAGGGCCAGGACATCGCACGCGCCGAGGACGACGCGCGCGCCGTCGAGTCGAGGTTTAAGGAGCTCGACGCCGAGTTCCGCTCCGAGCTCGAGAACCTGGACGCGCGGCTCGACCCGGCGCGCGAGCCGCTCGAGAGCGTGCGCATCGCCGCCAAGCGGGGCTCGATCGAGGTCTCGCAGCTCGAGCTGGCCTGGGTTCCGGACTGACTCCGCCCAGTCCGGGCTCCCTTGAAACCCGGATCGTCTGCGCCCATCCGGAGGCATGGGGATCTTGAACTCGCTCTCCGACGAAGTCGCCGCGGTCGTCGAGAGGGTCGGTCCGGCGGTCGTCCACATCCGTTGCATGGGCTCGCGGCCGGCGCTCGCGAGCGGATCCGGCGTCCTGACGAGCGCGGACGGTCTCGTCCTCACCAATCACCACGTCGTGCGCGACTCGACCGGCATCGAGGTCGAGCTCGCCGACGGCCGCGTCGAGATCGCCGACCTCCTCGGCGTCGACGCGGCGACGGACCTCGCGGTCCTGCGCGTCTCGCGCGAGCGTCCGTTGCCCTTCGCCGCGCTCGGCGACTCGAACGGCCTGCGCGTCGGGGACCTGGCGATCGCGGTCGGTTCGCCGTTCGGGCTCACGCGCACCGTGACGCTCGGCATCGTCAGCGCGCTCGGCCGCACGCTGCGCAGCGAGGTCGCGGGACGGCAGATCGAGGGCGTGATCCAGACCGACGCGCCCCTCAACCAAGGCAACTCCGGCGGCCCGCTCCTCGACGGCGACGGACGCGTCGTCGGCATCAACACGGCGATCCTCATGGGGGCGCAGGGTCTGTGCTTCGCGGTCCCCTCGAACACGGCGGCGTTCGTGAGGAGCGAGATCCTCGCCCACGGACGCGTGCGGCGCGCGTGGCTCGGGATCGGCGGCGAGGAGGTCCTGCTCGCGACCCCGATCGTCGAGCGCCTGGGCCTCGCGACCCGGCGCGGCGTCGCCGTCCACTCGGTCGACGCGCGCGGGCCCGCGGCGAAGGCCGGCATGAAGCCGCGCGACATCATCATCGGGATCGACGGACGCTCGATCGCCTCGGTCGCGGATCTGCACCGCGCGCTGGGCGGCGAAGCGATCGGAGCGGACATGCGCGTCGAGGTCCTGCGCGATGGCGCGCGGACCAGCCTGCCCGTCCGCCCCGTCGAAGTCCGATCACGGCCCGTCGGGCCGTGATTCAGCGCGTCTGAGCGACCGTCGGAACGGCGTCGGTCTTCGCCTCCGGCTTGCCGTCCGGCGAGAACCGGTAGGACTTCGAGGCGCCCTGCTTGTCGAAGTAGTCGATCGACGCGACGCCGTCGGCGTTGATGCACAGCTTGGCGAGCGCGCGGCCGTCCTTCTCGTGCCAGGTGATCGTCGGCGCCTCGGACTTGTACGCGTCCATCACGAGCCGCTGCTTGCCGCTCGTGTCGCGGAGCACGAGCCGCTCGGCGTACACCACGTCGCACACCGCCGGCGCGGCGAACGCGGCCAAGCCCGTCAACCCGATGCCGGCGGCGAGCACCGCCGCCGCGCGCTTCAGGCGCCGGTTCTGCTTCTCGAGTCGTTCCAATCGTTCGAGCACTTGCGAGAGTTGGTTCTGCATCGCGATCTCCCGTGACGTTTCCAAGGATTCCATCCCTCCGGCCGCTTCCTGGTTACGGAAGCGCTCGCGGGACGTCCATAGGCTGACACACTCGTGCGGTGACGCTTCGTCAGCGCTGGGCAAGATTTTCTGGACGCGCCATCCTTTCGCCGCGCGAAGTTCGTCCGCACTCCTGCCGAGTACCCCCGAGAATCCCCCGAGTTAGACTTTCAGACCATGAGCGTGCGCAAGAAGCCCGAGCTGAACCAGGCGCTCTCCGACGCGATCCGCGAGTTCGGAAACCCGACGACTCCCCACGAGCTCGAGGCGCGCGGCGTCCAGCGCGTGCGCTCCATCTCGATGGCCCAGATCTCGGCGATGATCGAGAAGGCCGTCAATCGGACGATCCTCGAGCGGACGCTCGGCGGCGGGCAGGGCGACCTGTCCCAGCTGGTCGACCACGCCCAAGTCGGCCTCCTCGGGCTCCTGAAAGGCGTCGAGGAGGTCGAAGCCTCCCGCGGCGCGATCCACGAGAGCCGCAACGAGCTGATGACCGAGCTGGCGCAGATGCGCCGCGAGCGCGCGCAGTCGCTCGTCCTCGAGCCGGCCGGCGAGAACGATCCGACCGTCCTCAAGATGAAGGCGGCGATCCAGGAATCGTTCGCGAAGCTCGGTCGGCCGACGCCCGAGACGGCCGCGATCGAGCGAGCGCTCGAGGAGCGCGCTCTCGTCCTGCTCGAGGAAGCACGCCGGCGCGCGGCCGCGGCGCAGATCCGACTCCGCGACGATCACATCGACCAGCTCGAGCGGCGGATCACGAAGCTCGTGCAGTCGCTCGAGGAGACCGAGAAGGTGCTCAACCGCGTCGCGGCGATGAAGAACATCGACATCGGCGTCGCGTCGCTGTACCGCGTCGTGCAGGGGCTCAACCCCGACGAGCCCAACCGCGAGCTGAAGCGCCAGCTGATGGAAACCATCTTCAAGGCGAACATGGAGTTCCAGCAGAAGCGCGCGGCGGTGACCTAGCCGCAGGTATCGAGGTCGGGGCTCTCCTCGACCTCGCGCTCTCGTCGGCGTGATCCGCCGATCGCCTTGCGAAAGCGCGCCAAGAGGTCCGGACGCTTCGCCAGAGACAGCGCTTCCTCCACCAGCCGCTTCGACTCCGGCGCCTTCCAGCGCACGAGCGCCTTCTGCATGCGGCGCTCGCGCTCGCCGCGCGGCACGTAGAGCTCTCCGAGCGTCATCGGGTCCTTGCCCGTCGCGTACTGCACGCACGCGCGCGTCATCGGCAGCGGAATGAACTCCTGCACCTGCTCGGGCGAGTAGTTGCGCGCGAGCAGCTTCTCGAAGAGGAGCACCGCGTCGTCGAGGCTCGTGCCGGGGTGACCGACGATGAAGTAGTTGACGAGGTGCTGATCGCGCCCGGTCTCTTTGCACTCTTCCTTGTAGTCGGCTTCGTACTCCTCGTAGACCTCGAAGCGCGGCTTGTTCATCGCCTCCAAGGTCGCGTTCGACGCGTGCTCGGGCGCGAGCTTCATCCGTCCGGGCACGTGGTGCGCGACGAGGTCGTGGTGCAGCGGCAGGAGCTCGCCTTGCTTGTTGCGCAGCATGTCGTAGCGGATGCCCGAGCTGACGAACGCGTGCCTCACGCCCTTCGTGTTGCGCACGAGCGAGAGCAACCGGCGGTAGCCTTCGGTCGCCTTGTTGAGCCGCAGCGCCGGACACGGATCCGGGGTCAAACAATCGCGTCCGAGGCACGGCTCGCCCTTCTCGAGCAGCTTGCACCCCAGGCCGTACATGTTCGCGGTCGGTCCGCCGACGTCGGTGATCGTCCCGCGGAAATCGTGCTGCTCCGCGATGATCGCCGCTTCCTTGAGGATCGACTCCTCGCTGCGTCCTTGGATGGCGCGTCCTTGGTGGAACGTGATCGAGCAGAACGAGCAATCGGCCATGCAGCCGCGGTGCGTGTTGAGGCTCCAGCGCACGGGCTCGAGCGCGGCGATGCCGCCGGCGGCGGTGTGATCGGGATGCCATTCGCGGCGGAACGGCAGGTCGTAGAAGCTGTCGACCTCTTCTTGCGACGCCGGCTTGTCCGGCGGGTACTGGATCACGAAGCGCGCGCCGTGCGCTTGCGCGATCGGTCGCGAGCTCGGGCTGTTCTCCTCGCGCACGGCGTGGAAGAGATCGATCAGCTTCTGCCAGTCGGCCTGGATCTCCTCGAAGGACGGCGCGCGGCGCGCGTTCTCGGGCACGCGATCGGCCGAAGTGATCTCGCACGTTCCGGGAATACCGGAGAGCGATTCGCCGCGCGACAGGCGCTCCGCGATCGTGACGACCTGCCGCTCCGCCATTCCCCATGCGAGCAAGTCGGCTTTCGCGTCGACGAGCATCGAGCGGCGGATCTTCTCTTCCCAGTAGTCGTAGTACGCGAGACGCCGCGGACCGGCCTCCAGTCCGCCGATGACGACGGGAACGCCGGGGAAGTGATGTCGCGCGAGCGCCGTGTACGCGATCGTCGCTCGATTCGGCCTCCCGGGAGTTCCACCGGGACGGTAGACGTCGATGCGCCGCTTCTTCTTCGCCGCGGTGTAGTTCGTGACCATCGAGTCGATGGTGCCCGCGGTGACGCCCACGAAGAGCTTCGGCGCCGGGAGACGCTTCCAACCCGAGCCGTCCGGCTCGAGATCCGGCGCATCGAGCATGCCCACGCGGTATCCGCGCGCCTCGAGCACGCGGCCGATCACCGCCGCGCCGAACGACGAATGGTCGACGTACCCGTCGCCGGTGACGATCAGGACGTCGAGCTCGTCCCAGCCGCGCGCGCGCATCTCGTCCCGCGTGCGTGGTAGGAAGGGTGCGGGAGCGGAGCGTTTCATCGATGGTAGCCCGCGCGCGAGGCGGGCGGGCGGACGCTCAGAAGCTGCCGTGACGGCGGCGCTGACGGCGGTTCGTCTTGCGGCCGCCCTTCGTCTTCTGGCGCGTGCGGTAGCCGGTCTTCTTCTTGTGCTTCAGCGAGCTCTTCCGAATCTTGATGTGCATGGGCAAACAAGATAGGGCGCATCGCGCGGCATGCAAGCGCGCGCCGGTCGATCAGCCGCCGCCGCCCGAGACGCCGGCCTTGGGCGCGACCATTTCCTCGGGCTTCACCGCGCGATCGAACGCGTCGCCTGTCATCAGGCCGAGCTCGACGACGGCCTCGCGCAGCGTCGTGCCGTCCTTGTAGGCCTTCTTCGCGACCTTCGCCGCGTTGTCGTAGCCGATGTGGCGGTTGAGCGCGGTCACGAGCATCAGCGATCCGCGCATCAGGCGCTCGACCCGCTCGCGATCGATCTCGAGGCCGTCGATGCAGTTCGTGCGGAAGCTGTCGCACGCGTCCGCGAGCAATCGGATCGATTGCAGCACGTTGTGGATGATCACGGGCTTGTAGACGTTGAGCTCGAAGTTGCCCTGGCTTCCCGCGATGCCGACCGCGACGTCGTTGCCCATCACTTGCACGCAGACCATCGTCAGC
>CAZQHA010000178.1:0-8838 GCA_964592795.1 uncultured Planctomycetaceae bacterium
TGGTGTTCGATATCGTTCCGCAACCGACGGAGCGAGCTGTAACGTCCGTCCTTGGCATCGAACGACAACGCGATTCCGTAGATCGCGTTCAGCATCAGCGACGACGACCGAGCAAACCGTGGATGAAACTCCCGTTTGCGCTTCGGGAGGGGTGGGCGCTGCTTCGACGGTCTCGACCAGATTCGCTCGAAGTTTACGACGTTGGCCTCGTGTCCAAGATGGAGGTAGCTGTTGAGACCGAAGGACACCTGATTGAGGACGCCGTAGAACGAGCTCGCAGCGGCGAGCATGAAACCTGTGCGAAGAGTCAATCCCGATGGATCAGTCGGCGACTGCGTGATCACGTGCGCCGGTGCGATAGGCGAGCCGACACCATCGGCGAGCATCATCAGAGCTCGAGCGGATGCGAAACTCCGGTGGACAGTGTTGACGATGCTCAGCAACTCCGCGGCCGAGGGACGCCTGCGCGGGGATGTGAGGTGCTGAAAGAGGGAGTACAGGTCGTAGGCTTCCGGCGTGTCCTGCCGACACAGCGGGCACAGATTCAAGTTCAGCCGATTGCTCCACACCCACTCAGCGATCGGTGAAGGGACAACCGGTGGCCCGCCATGCGTCGGGGCCCGTCGCTTGAGCTTGCTTCGAAATCGCTGGTATCGCTCGCGGTAGAGCGGGTCTCCTGCGCTCAGCGTGATCGCCGTTTCGATGTCAACTGCGGCCGCCTCGGTGAAACCGTGGTGCCCCGGTTGCGTCCATCGTCGGACCGTCTCGAGAGTGCTTGCGCGGTTTGCGTAGGCCTCGTGATGCTCACGATCGTGAGCGATCACGCGATCGTATTCGTCGAGCGCTTCCACGAAACGGCCCTGCGAACTCAAACAGTTGCCGAGGTTGACTCGGCACTCCGCGGAGTCTTCGCACGCCAGGGCGTCATCGAACCGCCGCAGAGCAGTGTGCAACGCGGGTCGCGCGCCGGGCCCCCAGCCACGCTCTCGCTGACCAAGTTCCACCAGCCCTGTCGCTAGGTTGTAGAGCGCGGCGAACCGATCCGACTGCGGGACGGTATCGATGGTGGCTGCGATCGCACGAACACCCTCGTGGATCAGTCGACCACGCTTCGCGTCCGCACCGGCGTCGATCAGAATGCCGCCTGCGCACACGGCGCGCGCCCAGGGCTCCGCGTCCTTCGAGAGCAAGACTCGACGAGCGGAGCGCGCGGCCTTGCGCCATTCGCCGCGGTCGACGAACGCTCGGCCCGCGGTGATCTCGTCGTGGAGCCGTTGCAGTTCGCTACGCTTGCGACTCATTCATCCATCCTCCAGGGTTGAACCGCACGCGCGTTGGCGCACGATTCCAGGCTGCATGCGCTTCGACACCGTTGGACCGCGCCGGCTCTCGGGTTCGGTGTGAGCTCACCGGGGGTTGACGTCGCAGCAAGTACAGGGCGCCGCAGGGCTTGGAACAAGTTGTCGCGCGCCAGGAATTCTTGGACCGAGTCGGACCGTACTTCGGAGGCCTCCCCAATACTTCCGTCACCAACTCGAACCTATGTGGACAACCCAACCGCCTCGTCTCCCAGGTCAATACACCTGGCGCCGCCGCCCCGATGTGTCGCCTGTCGACGTGCTCGTCATCAGCGCGCGGCAGGCTACCCCTCACTTCCCGACCGACCTCGACGCGCTCCTCTTCGGCGTGGATGAGCCGATCCCCGTCAGTTCGATGCACGGGGAATGGTGGGACGACCGGAATTCGGAAGCGCGCGACGGCTGACGGCCGACGTCACACCGACCTTGCCGAGGCCCTGAGCGTCGGCGGACTTCCCCTGAGTACGCTGAGTTTCAGCCTGAGCAGGCTGAGTCTGCCCGTCCGAAACGACCGCGAGAGCGCGGGCCGCGAACACCCTGACGCGACTCGTGCCTCCACCTACTCACCGGCTGCCGCCCGCACCAGAGCAACCACAGCAGACCGAATGCGCTCGGACAGGCGGGGCCACGCGGCGATCACGGTGTCCAAGTCGGTCCGGTTGACCGCCGAATTCGTGCTCAAAACGCCAAGCGGAACGCCAAGACAATCCGCGCTCTTTCGGGCGTCGTCGCCACAACCTCCGCTGATTGCTGCGGCTTGGGACTCTTGCGGCGATCGCGTGGACGTGGGTTCGATTCCCACCGCCTCCACCACGCGCATGGCACAACCGTCAGCGCCGCCTGCTGCTGATCCCCAGTGCAGCCTCAAGACTCTCGTGAAGCGCGCGCAATTGAGGCTGCCGCCGAGGATCCAGACAAGTCGAAGGGCCGCCCTCGGACCGTTGCCTTCGAGCGATATCGACAACACGTTGAGCGACGCGCGGCTTTGCGAGACCTTTGAGTGAGGTGCCGGCGGATTCGGCGGCTGCGATCAGCGCGTTCCATCTCCCGGTCGCGGAGAGGTCCGAAGCCTTGACGCGATAGTCTCCCAACCCCCACGTAGAGATCTCGGAGTTGATCGCCTCGGCGAACACATCAGCTCTCACGAGGTCCTCAAGGGTACAACCGTCACACACGCTGCGGAGGCTAAACATGCGGCCGGGCAGCGCGTCCGCGTCTTCGATTCGCTTGACGATCGCGCGGCCACCTTCGTCCCCATCTGCGAGGCCGCCGACTGAGGCGGCGTGATGACCAAGCGTCGCCAACGATTCATCGACAAGTGCGCTCAGTCCAGGAACGACGCGATACTTGAGCGACCTAGCTCCCGCCGCCTCGCGGAACAATGTTGGCAACAGAATTGCGTCGGCTGGCCCCTCAACAATCACCGCGAATCGCGGCACGGTGAAGGCGAGCATTCGTGCTCCCATTGCGAATAACAGTGGTGAGTAACCAACACGATCTCCACCGGCTTCCGCCGACCAGTAACCGTTGGCGACGCTACTCCTGCCATTCGGCAGCGCGACGATGGCGCGAATCCCTGAGCCGAGGTCTGGCGGAAGGCAACCTACCGAGTGGGTTGTGTAGACGACCTTCGATACCAATGGATTGTCCATCAATTCGTTGACCAAGTCCGCTTGCGCATCGTAGTGAAGGTGCGTCTCAGCCTCGTCGACAACTAGCACCGGCTTCTCAGTGCCGCTCGCGGCGATGAATGCCTGCAATGCGATGAACCAGCGCAATCCATCGCTACGCTCCTCTGGAAACGAGTAGCCGTTATCACCATCAACTGCGATCATGACTCGCAGTACGTTCTCATGCGGAGTCGAGAATCTCGGATACACCTTCGACTGAAGCCACAGACCCGAGAACCACGTCTTGAGCCGCGCATTCGCCTGCTCGAAGACTCGTTCAACATACGGCTGCTTGGCGAGCGACACAGCTCGCTGAATGTCCTGCAGATCTAGTTTGGCAACCTTGAAGAGATTGTTGAGTGCGGCTTCAGACTCGGCGGATACTGCCGTGAGGTTGTATTCGCTCCTTAGTGTTCGATCTCGCTCCTGAAACCACGCGAGCTTCGGAGTGCGACCAACCAGGATTCCGTTGATGACTCCGAACGGATGCGGACTTCGCTCCAGCTTCGCTAGCTCAATCAACGCCTTCGCGGTTTCAGCGCGCTTGTCCGCGGCAGTCGGTTCTGCCAGCGGATCGGGCACCGAGCGAATCTGCTTCGCCAGTAATTCAAGTTGGTCTGTCGGAAAGGGCTCAATGTCGGAAATTAGCTGGGCGTGCACGCCCCTAAACAATTCGGAATCGCAGAACGACTGCCCGTTGTCATCTTTGGCGGCAAGCGCCGCGTCGTCGCGAAGCGCGTCCAGTAGCTCTGCACAGCGAAACCGTGGCCTAAGATCACGCGTTGGATGCGGGTGCGCGACTACCTGCGGAGCGTCGCGATTGCTGGCTACCGACATCTCAACGTGCGTCACCTCCCGCGCGCGCGGGACATGGACGATCGCTTCCTGATCGTCCTGGTCCAGCACGAAGTACCCCTTCACAATCGCGAGTTCCGAACCGCCGGCGGTCACTTCTTTCGCCGGTATTCGCTGCTTCCTTAGCAGGTAGGCCATTGCCTCTAGGAGACTGGACTTGCCTACTTCGTTTGGACCGACGAGCGCAACGATGTCTTCATTGAGGTCGAGTGAACACTCTTCCTCGAATCGACGAAACCCCGACACGATCAGTTTGATGAGCCTCATCTTCCTCGTCCCTCCTCACGCGAACTCGTCGCGAGCGTAGCGTGAAGTGTGGGTCGATAGAAGCGAGGATCGGTTGTTGGGCGCGTCGGAGCTGCCGCCCGAGAGGTTCCGCGCGAGCAGTCGGAGTGAATCGCTAAGTTGACCGTCCAGGGAGTTCGCGATTTGACTCTGAATAGGCGAGTTCCGCGTACTCTACAGCGACTTCAAGTACTCGACGATGTGCTGCTGCTGCCGCGTCGTCAGCCCCAGCGCGAAGTGCGTGTTGTAGTGCGCGACGACGTCGAGCAACGTCGCGAATCGGCCGTCGTGATAGAAGCCGCCGGTCTGGTGCGTCCAGAGGCCTCGCAGCGGCGCCGTCCGGTAGCGCTCGTCCGGCGAACGCGACGATTGGAAGTCGTCGATGCCGATCTCGTCGGCCGTGTGCATGTTCCAACCCGGCTCCGTGAAGAGCGGCGGCACGTGGCACTCCGAGCAGCGCGCGCTGCCGTGGAACAGCACCTCTCCGTCGGCCGCCTTGACCGCGTCGAAGCTGCCGGCCGGGGGCCGCGGGATCGGGATCGCGAGTTGGTAGACGTGCAGCGCCGCGAGCTTCGGCGTGATGCGGTCCACTTCCTTCGGCTCGATGCTCCCGAAGTTCGCCGCCGCGGCGATCGGGAACTTCGCCGCGTCCTCGAGCCGCGGGTCGTAGAACGTTCCCTGACCGTGCATCTGCGTGTTCGCGACGAACGCGTTCCAGTACGTCACCGAGCCCCAGCCCGTCCACGTGTGCAGGTTCACGCCGGCCAATCCGAAAGCCGGCGGGATCAGCGTCGCGGAGGATCTCCCGCCGGGCTGCGCCGCCTTGCCGTCGAGCAAGAGCTGGGCGTCGTACTTTCCAGGTCCCCAGGAGCGGAGCACGTCGCGGACGGCGGCTTCGTCGACTCCCAGCATCGTCGAGACCACCGACAGATCGGGCGCCAGCGCGACGATCGCTCCCACGTTCAAGTCGCGGTTCGCCCAGCCGTCGCGGCGCGATCCCATCCCGGGCTGGAACGAGTCGTCGACCGTGCTGTGGCAGAGCGCGCACTGGATCCCGACCGAGGTCAGCGCGCCGCCCGCGTCGAAGAAGCCCTTGACGCCGATGACCGCGTTGCGCCGCAGGAGCTCGAGCGTGTTCGCGGGATCGTCGAGGTCGACGAGACCCGTCGCGATCTGATCGCGCAGCGCGGCGCCCAGTGCCTCGCTGTCGACCTTCAAGCCCAGGCCGAGCGCTTGCGCCGGGCTGAGCCCCGCGCCCACGCCGCCGTTCGCGACGCCCGCGATCGCTTCGTGCAGCCGCAGCGTGTCGCCCCAGAACGCTTCGTCGCCGAACGTGTCGTTGCGGAACGTGTCGCGGCCTTCCTGGATCAGCGCGTTCGCGTTCGCCTCGGCCGTCAACTCCGTGCCGGCGCCGCCGTCGTCGTCATCGTCGCCGCCGAAGACGTCGCTGCAGCTGGCCGCGAGGACGACGAACAGCGCGCTGACTGCGAGCGCGAGGATGTGCGAGACGAGCAGTCGGGCGTGCCGGCCGGTCATGGAACTCTCCTGTCGCGAGAACGATGCGAACTGCCCCCAACCCGAGTTGGAATTCGTAATCCACCGCGGCGGACCGAGCCGTGCGGAGCACAAGGCATTGTTCGCGGGCGATCCGGGTAGCTCGGCCGCCGGACGTGCGTAGAGAGACTCCTCACTCGCGACCGATCCGTCGCCGGTCTCCTTGAGTCCGAAGGGCTGCCGAATACACTCCGCGCGTGTCGACCGGGAGAACCAACGCGCGAAGTCCGCGCCGACTGCTCATCGCGCTCTCGGGCGCCGTCGCGCTGGGCTCGTGCAACCTCGTCCGCTCGAACGACTGGAACCTGGCGCAGCTGCACGACGTCGACAGCCGGCACAAGTACTCCGCCGCGCTCGAGAGCGACGTCGAGTACTTCCTGCGGCACGAGGTGACCCGCTTCCTTTCGGAGACCGGAGCGCAGTTCGCGGAGAAGTCGCCGTCGCCCGTCGAGGACCCCGGCGCGGAGTGCCTCGAGAACCTGATCGAGCTGTCGCGCTTCGACGGTGACGATCCCCGGACGAGCGCGTTCCAGGTCGAATGGTTCGCGCGCGCCGCCGTCGAGGATCCCTGGAAGCTCTCGCGCGAGCGCGCCGCGATCGGCCTGGGTCGCGCGGGAAAACGACTCGAAGCCGGCCTGCCCGTGAAGCTCCCCGACGAGCCGCCGCCCGCCGGTGCGGCCGAGGTCACCTCCGCTCTGGGCTCGCTCGCGCAAGCGGCCGAAGCCGCGCGCGCGAAGGAGAGCGAGACGACGCACCTCGATCTCGAGTCGGCGTGCTCGGTGGTCCGCGCGCTGACGCTCGACGTCGCCGGCGCACGACGCGCGTTGCGCGTCGCCAGCGAGCTCGCCGACGCGAGCGGCGTGCGCAAGGTGGATCGGCGGCTGCTGGAGGATCTCTCGGCCGACCTGCAGCGGCGCTGCGTGCGCCAAGCGCTGGCCGCGGCGCTCGTCGACGTCGAGCCGGTCGTGCGCGCCGCGGCCGTCACCGCGTCGGTCACGTGCGCCGGAACCGCGGCGCTCGATCCGATGCTCGCTCAGTTGCGGCGCGAGCCCGCTCCCGAGGTCGTCATCCGCGTGATGCAGCTCGTGCGCGACCTGGGATTGCCGGAGCTCCCCGCGGATCTCGCGCCGGCGGAGGCGCAGAAGATCCGCCACACGTGGCTCGGCAACATCTACTCGCTGCTCACCGACCGGCCGGAAGGACCGATCCGCGTCGCCGCGATGCAAGCGCTCGCGACCGCCTCGGGGACGTCGCTGCGCAGCTTGCGCGAAGAGGATTGGCAGAGCTGGTGGCTCTCGATGTCCACCGATCCCGACGTGCTCGAGCCGGAGCACGATCGACTCGACACCGACGGCCGAAGCGGCCCGGCGCCGTGAGCCCCGCGCAGAAGTCGAAGCTCCTGGCGTGGCTGCGCCCGCTGTTCGCGGCGGCGATGCTCGCGATCGTCGCGTACAACGTGCCCTGGCGCGACCGCCTTGCGTGGGAGGGCGCGAGCGCGAGCGCCGAGGTCGCCGGCGAGATCGTCGGCAATTGGCGCGAGCCCGCGATCGAGTTCCGGGTCGCGCCCGGAGAGACGATCGATGCGGGTTGGCCGGCCGCGCTCGAGTCGCGACTCGCGACACCCGGTCCGGTTGCGCTCGATCGCGAAGCGCTCGCCCGGGATCCCGAGATCGCGGCGGGCACGGTGACATGGCGACCGGGGATGCTGCGGGCGTTCCGAGATCTCGAACCGGCGGGCGTGTGGAGCGCGCTGGGCTTCTTGTCGCTCGGGTTGCTCGCGAGCGTGTCGCGCTGGTGGCGGCTGCTCGCGATCGCAGGCTGCGCGACGCGCTGGACGTCGGCGATGCGCCTCACGCTCCTGGGCTTCTTCTTCAACCTCGTCGTGCCCGGGCTCACCGGCGGCGACGTGATCAAGGCCGTGCTCGTCGTGCGCGAGAACCCCGCGCGCCGCGCCGACGCCTTGATGTCGGTCGTCGTCGACCGCGTGCTCGGGCTCGTGACGCTGATGGGCCTGGCGACGGCGGTGGTGCTCATGTCGGGCGATCGGTTCCGCGATCTGCGCTGGCCCGTGACCCTGGCCTTCGCCGCGATGGCCGGTGGCCTCTGGGTCGTGATGCACGACTGGCCGCGGCGGCTGCTGCGCTTCGACGCGCTCCTCGCGAGGCTGCCGCTGAAGGAGCAGGTGCAGAACCTCGACCGGGCGATGCGCATCGTCGTCGCACATCCGATCGAGCTCGTGGCCGCGTTCGCCCTCTCGGCGTTCAACCACCTGTGCGTCGCCGCCGCCGTGTGGTCGCTCGGGCACGCGTTCGGCGATTCGCTGAGCTACTTCGAGTACGTCGGCGTGACTTCGATCGCCAACGCGGTGAGCGCGCTGCCGATCGCGCCCGCGGGTTGGGGCGTCGGCGAAGCGGCGTTCGGCTACATCTTCGGCCTGCTCGGCGCGGCGCCTTCGCTCGGCGTCGCGGTCAGCGTCACGTACCGATTGCTCAACATGGGGATCGGCCTCGTCGGCGGGCTGTTCCTGCTCCTTCCGGGCGGACGCGACGTGAGCCGCGAGGCTCTCGAAGGTGCGCGCGGTTGACCGGACGCGCTGGGTCGTCTTCTAATCGTCGAATGCCCCTGCTCGTCATCGGAACACTGGCGTACGACACGGTCGAGACCGTCCACGACCGCCGCGAGGATCAGCTCGGAGGTTCCGCGACCTATTTCGCGATGGCGGCGCGGCGGTTCGCGCCCGTCCGCCTGGTCGGCGTCGTCGGCGACGACTTCCAGGCGAAGGACCACGCGCTGCTCGCGAGCGAAGGTGTCGACGCCACCGGGCTCGAGCGCGCCAGAGGCCAGACCTTTCGCTGGGGCGGGCGCTACGAATCGGACTGGAACACGCGCCACACGCTCTACACCGAGCTCAACGTGTTCGAGCATTTCGATCCGAAGATCCCGCAGAGCTACCGCGACTCGCGCTACGTCTTCCTCGCGAACGGCGAGCCGCGCATCCAGATGCGCGCGCTCGACCAGATCGGCGAGCCGGCCTTCACGATGGTCGACACGATGAACCTGTGGATCGAGATCGCGAAGGAGCCGCTCGTCGAGCTCCTCTCGCGCGTCGACGCGGT
>CAZQHA010000179.1:0-8833 GCA_964592795.1 uncultured Planctomycetaceae bacterium
ACGCGCTGGTTCACCGCTCCGCCGTAGGCTTCGAACGCGTCGACCTTGCGCGGATCCATCGGCCGGTTGAACAGGACGATCTTGCCCGCCGCGGCGGCGCCGAGCGCGCGCAGCTCCTCGAACGACTCGACGATCACGAGTTCGCCTTGCAGTCCTTCCTCGGGCGTGCCGACGCTGCCGCCGAGCGCGAGAACGGAGAGCTTCGTGCCCTGCGCGTCGGACGGCGCGACGACCGCGAGCTCCGACCGCGAGCCGCGCACCCAGTGCGGGACGAGGCACTCTTCGAGGCGCACGTTCTCGAGACCGTCGAGCTCCATCTGCTTGCGACCCCACTCGACGGCGGCGGCGGCTCCGGGGGAGCCGGACAAGCGGTGCGGCGCGATGCGGCAGAGCTCTGAAAGCTTCGCGTACGCCTGTCCCTTCGCGAGCGACTCGGACACGATCGCCTGCACGATCTCCGCGCGCGTCTTGCGCTCCTGCGCGCCGGCGAACGGAGCGCACACGATCGTCGCGAGGCCCACGAGGAGAGCGCGGTGGAGCGGGTTCATGGCGGCCCGCCACGGCAACACGCGCGGCGCGCGCACGCAAGGGCGCAGGCCGTAAAGCGCGCGGCGGCGATCAGTCGGCGCGCAGCCGCAGCTCCACCGTGCGCACGAGCGCGGCCTCGACTTGCACGACCGCCTCCGCGGGCCGGAACCCGTTCGCTTCCACGCGCACGGTGTAGATCCCCGGTTCGAGCAACCGGTCCGCGATCGCGCTCGACCCGGGCGCGAGCCGGGCCGCGAGGCGCGGCGCGCCGCCGGCCTCGAGCGGCGGCTCGACGAATTGGAGCGCGACGCCGCCGTGCCCGTCGCCCGACGAGAGCTCCGCGCGCGCGCCGTGCTCCTGGAGCCAGGCGTCGTACGCGGTCTCGGGATTCGGCGCCGTCCGGGGATCGGGCGGACCGAAACCCGCCGGCAGAGGTCCGTCGACCGCGAGCGCGAGGCGCAGCCGCCCGCCGGCCCGCGCGGAGAGCGCGACGTCGTGATCGCGTCCGGCGTCGACGACGATCGGGTCCTGCGAGCGAGCGGGGAAGTGCATCCCCGGCGGATCGAGCCGCGGCACGAACCCGACCTCCACGCCGTACGTGCCGGGCGGAATCGGCGGAAGCCATCCGTTCTCGTCCGGGACGAGCGAGGCCAGCTCGGGAATCGGCTGTCCGCTGAGCGGGGAGAGCAGCGCGACGCGCAGCCCGTCGAGCGCCTCGCCGCGCGCGCCGGTCACGCTCACCCGCAAGCGACCCGCCGCGAGCGCGGGCTCGAGCACGAGCGTGCGCTCGGCTTCGTGCTCGCCCGGCGCGAGGATCACGAGCTCTTCGGCTTCGCGGCTGCCTTTCGCGCGCGCGGTGAGCGCGTAGGTCTGATCGGGCGCGACCTCGAACGTCGCGAGCGCCTCCGGCCCGACCGCGCTGGAGTGCGTGGTGGCACCGGTCTCGAGCGAGCCGTCCGAGTTGGGCTCCACTTCGGTGCACGCGACGACGGCGCCTTCGAGCGGCGCGCCGCCCTTCGAGCGCACGAAGACGCGCAGGCGGTACGCGTCGAGGACGAGCCGGATCGAGTCGCTCGGCGCGCGGTAGACGTGCCCGCGCGGCTCGAGCGCGAGGTGCAGCTCGCCGGCGCGCAGCGCGTAGCCCGCTTGGCGCAACCCCTCGACGCGGAACTCGCCGCGCTCGTTCGTGCGCGCGGACGACGTGACGAGCCCGTCGCCTTCCTCGAGATCACGCGCGTTGCTCGCCGCCAGCGCGAGCGCGTTCGCATCGGCGGCCAGCGATTCGGGCACCGCCCACACCTCCAGGTCGCGCACCGGCGATCCGTCGGGATAACGCACCGTTCCGGCGAGCGTCCCCGCGCCCGCGAGCGCGACGTCGCCGAGCTTGCGGTCCTCCGCGGCCGTGAGCTCGAGCTCGTCGATCCGCGCGGAGCCGACGCGGTCCTTGCGAGCCCACAGGTGATAGCGACCGCCGGAGACGAACCCGATCTCGAATCGTCCGTCGGATGTGGTCTTGACCTCGCTCTGCGGCGGTCGCTGCACGGTGCGCTCGCCGCGCGCGCCGGCGATCAGCACGACGCTCGCGCCCCGCACCGGCGCGCCGCCCGCGTCGACGATGCGACCGCTGAGCGTGTTGCCCGCCTCCAACCGGAAGTCCGCGGTCCAAGTGCGCATGCGGTCGGCGGCGTGCGCGGCGTCCCAGCTCCATCCCTGGCAGCGCGTCTCGGGTTGGAACCCGTCGGCGTCGACCGCGATGCACAGGGTCGCGAGGTTGCGCGCCTGCTCGTCGAGCGCGTACGGCGCGTCGCTCTTCGCGGAGTACTGGCCATCGGCGCCGGTCGTCGCATGCGCGATCTCGCGCGAGCCCGCGCGCGATTCCATCACGACGCGGATCCGCGCGCCGGCGATCGGCGCCGCGCCGCGCGCGACGACGCGACCGCGGATCGAGAGCTCTCCGCCGCGCCCGGCGCGCGCGGACTCGGCGCCGTCGCCCGCTGCCGCGGGACCTTCGAGCGGCGGCGGCACCGCGCGGCCCGAAGGATCGTCCCCGCCGTCCGAGAGCGCCGTCCCGCTCCCGTCGGCGGGCGGCGTGCGCGGACCGGCGGGCTGGGTGCGATCCAGCTCGAAGACGAGCCACAGGGTCGCGACCGCCGCGAGGATCGAGATCGCGATCAGCAGGAAACGTGGACCGGGTCGCATGGCTCAGCGCTTCGGACGCGGCGGCATCAGGATTCTTTCCAGTCGATCGGCTTCCGCGGCGCGCGCCGCCGCCGAACCGTCCGGCGAGAACTGGGACGGCACGCCGGCGTGCCGCGCCAGCGCGTCCGCGGCTCGCGTCTGCGCGAACGACAGGTCGGCCCCGCGCTTCCAATCGACGCGCGCCGTCTGCGCCGTGGTGCCTTCGCGCAGGACGCGCAGCAGGAACGGGATCGTGCGCGTGCGGCCTTGTGCGAGAGCGGAGGCCGCGCATTCGACGCGCACGTCGAGATCGGGGTGCGGCTTCGGGCTCGTCGCGAGCGCTTCGAGCCGGGCGCCGCACTCGCGGACCGCCGCGTCGCTCGATCGGAGCGCGGCCGCGGCGACCACGTCGCACGCGTCCCCGGTCGGATCGAGAGCCGCCTCGCGGTCGACGCGTCGCTCGAGGCTTGCGAGCAACGCTTCCTGTGCGCTCGGATCGCCGCTCTTCGCGAGCAGGATCGCGGCGCGCACGGAGCGCTCGCCGCCCGCCGCGAGCGCGCTCGAGAGCTCGGTCACGCTCGCCGCGGAGAGTCGTGCGCGCGCGCCGTCCGGAACCCACGCGCGCGCGGCGTTCTCGAAGTCCTCGCGCGACGAGCGGTCCCAGCCCGCGAGGAGCTCGACGGCCGGCGGCTCCGGCTCGTCCGCCGGTGCGGAGGCAGCGGGCGCCGGAGCGGGGGCGACTTCGGCGACCGGCGGCGGCGGAGTCGCGCACGCCGCGAGCGCGATCGCGGAGAGCGCGGCGCTGGAGAAGGGGACTCGCATCGGCACGCGGAAGGGTACCTCACCGCGGGCGGGCCCATCGACTCGTCTCAGGGCAGGAACGAGCGCAGGCCCTTGTTGTCGGCGATCCACAATCGGCCGCGCGGGATCAGCGAGTGCGGCGCCTCCCACGCGACGTACGACCACTCGCCGTCGCGCAGGACCGTGAACGCCGCGTCGGAAGCGTCCTTGGCGCGCACGGTGTACACCTTCGCGCCGACGTCGACGACCCAGTTCGACCACGGCGATTCGAGCACGTTGCCTTCGCCGGCGCGCCGGCGGAGCACCGCCATCCCGGCGCTCGAGCCGCGCTGCGCGTTGGGATCGATGTCCGCGGTCGCCGCGGCGCCCGCGGTCACGTCGGGTCGCAGCCGCGAGGTCCACACCGCGAGCGAATCGTCGCGGAAGAGAGCGCTCACGCCGTCGACCGAGGCGACCGGGCCGTGCACCGGCGGAGACTTCATCGCCCACGGGCCCTCGAGCAGTCCGGTCGAGGCTTCGACGATCCACACCTCGCCGTCCTCGGTCACGAGCAAGAGGAAGCCGGGCTTCTTGGGCAGGAAAACGGGCGCGCGGGCCACGCCGCCGAGCGAGGGTAGCTTGTGCTGCCACGCCGCGGAGCCGCCGCGCGCGAGTCGCGCGATCTGTCCCGAGCGATCGCAGACGACGTGATCCTCACCGACCGCGACCGGGAGCGCTTCGACTCGGCCCGCCGCCGGCCATGAGCGCTCGGCGCGGCGCGAGAAATAGAGCAGCTGGTCGCCGGGCTCCGTGACGTCGAGCTGGATCGGATCGTGTCCGTCGAGCTCGAGCGTCATCGAGATGCGCTCGCCGGCGCTGCTCTCGACCACGAACGGCGTCACGTGCACCGCGCCGTCCTCGAGCCGCGCGCGCGCGCCGGGGGGGACGCTCTTCACGCGCCAGGGCAGGAGGTAGTCCTCGGCGCGCTCGACGCGCGACTTCAAGACCTCGCGCGCCTTGTCGTGCTGGCCATCGAGGGCCAGCTTGCGCGCCTCGACCAGCGCCAGGTGCTTTTGCTCGACCGCCTTCATCTCCTTCGCGAGCGCGGGGAGGTCCTTCAGCTTGCCGGACTCGTCGCTCTCGATCAGCTGCCGGTACAGCGCGAGCGCGCGGGCGTAGTCGCTCGCCGTGGCGTGCGCGCGCGCGGCGCCGAGGATCTGGTCCTGCCGCGCGAGGTTGTCTTGCTTCAGCCGGTCGACGCGCGCCTGGGCGCGCTGGTCCTGGCGCTTCTCGATCAGCTCGGCGAGCGCGGCCAAGCGCTCGTCGAACGCCTGGACGTCGGGCTTCGCGATGTGGGGGACGAGATGCTCGCGCAGCTCGGAGATCAGCGTCGCGATGCGCTGCTCGTCGTTGACTTGCTCGGGCGCGTCGAGCACCTGCGAGCCCACGTCGCCGATCCGTTTGCCCAGGCGCGCGCCGAGCCCGTTGAAGAGGTCCGACACGAGCGGCCAGGGCTCCGCGGACAGCGTCGACTCCGGCGGCGCCGGCAGCTCGAGCGCGCGCCGCAATCCCAGGACGGGGTCGCCGAGCGTCGCCTCGACCTGCGCCTCGCGGTAGCGGTCGGTCCAGCTGGTGCGCACCGACTGCTCTTCGTGCTGCACGCGCTCCTCGAGCGAGGCCTTCATCTCGCGGATGCGGTCGGGCATCTCGCCTTCGGGGAAGTGGCGGTTCAGGATCTCGAGCGCCACGCGCGGCTCGCCGAGGTGGCTCGTGATCTCCGTGACGATGTGCTCGTGACGCCGGTGCGCGCTGATCTGCACCCACGCTCCGACGGACAGCGCGAGCACGACGATCATCGTCACGAACGAATTCTTGCGCGTCAGCGTCTTCTGGACGATGCGCGTGCGCGCCTTGGAGATCAGCCGGCGCGCGTCGCGGTTGCCGGGGCTCGCCGCGATGACGGCGCGCAGGGGTCCCATCGCGCGGTCGGCGTTGCCGGCGGCGATGAACGTGCGCGCGGCTTCGAGGATCCACGGCGTGCCTTCCGCGACCATGCCGACGGAGAGCATCTCGTTGCCGACCTCGAGGCGCGCCGCGGTGGACTCGGGCATGCGCGCGGCGGCGACGCGCAGGATCGACGCGGCGCACAGGCGCTTGCCGCTCTCCGAGAAGCTGCGCGCGACGGCGAGCAGGTCGCGCAGCGGCGGCACGTTGGGATCGATGTTTGCGCGCACCTGCAGGATCATCAGGCGCAGCGCGCTCTGGCGGTCGCTCGCATGGATGCCGGCGAGCTCCTGCCAGTACTGGACCGACGTCAGGGGGCTGCCGATCGCGTGGTCGATGCGCCGCAAGAGCGTGCGCGCGGCGCGCACGTTCATGCCGCGCAGCGCGACCTGCAGCCGGCCGGCGTCCCATTCGCTCGTGAAGAGGTCGGCTTCGATCGGCGTCGGCGGTCCGGGCCACGAGCAATCGGTCCACGCGCACAGGCGCGACGCCGCGCGCGCGAGGTTGCCGAGCTGGAACTCGAGGCGCGCGAGCTCGACCAGCTCGTCGGCTTGCGCGAAGCGCAGCGCGCCGCGCCGCAGCTCCGTGGTGGCGATGTTCGTCAGCTGGCGCATCGGCCAGCCGAGACGGTCCGCGATCTCGACGAGGTTCGACTGACCGTCGCACTCCTCGTAGAAGCGCTCGGTGCCGCGCGCGGGCTCGGCGATCGGGACGAGCACCACGTGCGCGTTCGGGATCAACGCTTCGCCCGCGCTCTGCGCCTCGTCCTTGAGGCGCGCGTACTCGAGCAGCATCGCCTCGACCGGCAGCGGCGAGCAGAACACCGCGTCGCGGCGCGGACCGGTGCGCGCCGTGCCCGGCTCGCTCGACGAGATCGCCGCTTCCGCGGGCTTCTCGGGAAGCGCGCCGGGGTTGAAGCGGAAGTGGACGGTCTCCGACTCGAGATGGTGGTAGAGATCCTCGAGGCGCGCCGCGCGCGCGATCTCCGTCATGCGCAGCGTGTCGATGCGGAAGTCGGGGTCCTTGACCCAGGCTTGCCGCACGCGATTGCGCCAGATCTCGGGATCCTCCTCGGGATCGGGGAGGAGATGGAGCATCCCCCCGGACAGACCCAAGGTGGAGCGTGCTCCACCCCGGGCGTGCAGCGTGAGGACTCCTTCTCGGCCGCGCGCGAGACTTTGGAGAAGATCCGCGAGGCCGATGCCGCCGACGTCGCCCTGAAAGCTCATCTGGTGCGCTCCCTATCGACGGGCGTCACGCAGATATTGAGGATCAGACGGCACTTCGGGCGCGGAGCCGCGCGAGGTCGGCGGGCGTGTCGAGGTCGTCGAGGACTTCCTTACAGTCGACCTCGATCGACCACATCGGACGCGCTTCGCTCCTCCATCGGCGCAGCGGCGTGTCGGCTGGAGCCGCGTCGAGCCGCGCGGCGAGGTCGCGGCCCAGGACGATCGGATGTCCGAAGGTTTTTTTTTCCGGATCGCCGCGCAGACTCGGCGCGAGCCATCCGAGCGCCGGAGAACCCGCGGCGGTCCAGGCTGCCGCGAGCGCCTCGAACACCGCGGACGGCACGAGCGGGACGTCGACGGGGGCGATGACGAGATCGCGGCCGGGTCGCAGCCTGTGCGCGAGCGCGATCCCGCCCGTGCGCCCTCGTGCCCACGCGGGATGGAAGACGACCTCCAGCGCCGGCGGAGCCCGCGCGCGGATCCGTTCGTGATCCGCTCCGGTGACGACGAGCGGCGGCACGTCGTCGAAGGCCGCGCCGGCCTCCGACAAGAGTTCGAGCGGATTCCTCGGCGTGATCGCGGCGAGCGCCTTGCACTCTCCGAGGCGCTCGCTCGCGCCCGCGGCGAGGATCACGAGCGCGGGCTTCACGACGCGACGTAACGGTCGTAGAGAGCGCGCGCGCGGCCGAGGTCCGACGTGCCCTCGATCAGCGCGCGACCGTCGCGGAACACCGTGATCCGCTGCGATTCGACCTCGAAGCGCACGAGGAGGTCCTTGTGCTCGATGCGCGCCGCCACGCCGTCGAGCGCGCGCGCGAGCGCCGACAGGTCGCGCGCGCCCGCGAGCCCGCGCACCTGCACGGCGTTTCGGCCGCACAGCGCGATCGCGTTCTCGACCGCCGGCCGCGACAGGAACGCGAACTCGCGCGCGCCGCAGCAGGAGCACGCGGGATCGCGCGCGACCGCGAGCTCCCGCGCGCGGCCCGACCACGCGTCGAGCTCGACGAGGCGCGGCTCGAACCCGCGATCGCCGGCGAGGATGCGCAGCGCGAGGCCGGATTGCATGGCGGCGACGAGCGCGACGGCGGGCTGGAGCACGCCGGCGGTCTCGCACGTCGGCAGGCTCGCGGCGGGCGGCGGATCCGGGAACACGCAGCGCAGGCACGGACCGCGCGCGGGGAGGACCGCCAGGCACAGTCCGCGCGAGCCGACGACGCCGCCGTAGATCCACGGCGTGCCGCGCGCGACGCACGCGTCGTTGATCAAGTAGCGCGTCGCGAGGTTGTCGGTTCCGTCGAGCACGACGCCGGCGCCCAGGACGAGCTCTTCGACGTTGCCGGCGTCGAGGTGCAGCGCCTCCGCGACGATCCGCGTCGGTCCGCCGATGCGGAGCAGCGCTTCGCGCGCGGCTTCGACCTTGGGCGTGCCCAGCGCGGCGTGGCGTTCCTCGAAGAGGACTTGTCGCGGCAGGTTCGTCACGTCGACGACGTCGCGGTCGACGAGGACGAGCTCGCCGACGCCCGAGCGCGCGAGGCTCTGCGCGATGCTCCCGCCCAGCGCGCCGCAGCCGACGATCAGCGCGCGGCCCTCCCCGAGGCGCGCCTGGCCCGCGGCGCCGAGCGGCGCGAAGCGCGTCTGCCGCGCGAAGCGGTCCGATCCCCTGGTCACGCTTCCACTATAGGAAGAACCACAGCGCCACGAGCAGCGCGACGACGAGCGCGACCGCCGCGCCGATCAAGGTCGGCAGGAGCGCCTTGAAGTCGCTCTTCGCGGGCTCGTTGATCTCGACCCAGTTGAAATAGCGCTTCGCGTTCTCGTCGAGCGCCTCGCCGCAGTGGGGGCACGAGCTCTCGGCGTGGTCGAACGGGATCACCCCGTCGCAGCGCATGCAGTAGAAGTTGCGCGCGCCTCCGCCCTCGGCGACGCCCGGCGCCTTGGAGCGCTCCCGGTAGTAGTCGATCGCCTCGGCGTTCTCGCCCGCGCGCGCGCGCGACCAGTGCTTGGGGCCGATGTTGCCGAAGCTCTTCTCCGAGTCGTCCGAGCTCGACATGACGAGAAGCGTAGACCTCGGCAAAGTTTTTTGGAATCGGCGCCTCCGATGCGGTTCTGGAGAC
>CAZQHA010000180.1:0-8793 GCA_964592795.1 uncultured Planctomycetaceae bacterium
GTCACGACGCCGGAGAACCGCGCCAAGGGGATGGGTCTGATCGGAGCCGCGTTCGGTTTGGGGTTCACGTTCGGGCCGCTGATCGGCGGCGAGATGACCGCGATCAGCGCCGCGGCGCCGGGCTACTTCGCGGCGGCGCTGTCGCTCTGCGCGGCGCTGTTCGGCCTGGCGATGCTGAAGGAGCCGGAGCGCGCGCGCCGCACGCACTCGCGGCTCTTCGGCATGGACGAGCTCGCGCACGCGCTGCGCGACGGGCGCATCGGCATCCTGCTCGTGTTGAGCTTCCTCTTCATCTTCGCGTTCTCGACGTTCGAGGCGATGTTCACGCTGTTCGGGCTGCGCGAGTTCCCGGAAGTCTTCCGCGTGCCGGCCGCGCTCGAGCACGCGACCCGCGAGGAGACGCTGCGCGCCGCGCCGATCGTGGGCCGCTACCTCGGCATGATCGGCGTGCTCTCCGCGATCGTGCAGGGCGGGCTGATCCGGCGTCTCGTGCCGCGCTTCGGCGAGACGACGCTCGCGATCGCGGGGCCGCTCTTCCTCGCGCTGGCGCTCGCGATCGTCGGCGCCGCGCCGTCGTGGGGCGTCGTGATCGCCGGCTGCGCGCTGATGCCGTTCGGCTTCGGGCTCAACGGACCGGCGCTCAACGGACTGATCTCGCGCGCGTCGCCCGCGGAGTCGCAGGGCGGCTATCTCGGGCTCAACCAGTCGATCCTGAGCCTGGCGCGCATGACCGGACCGCCGTGCGCGGGCCTCTTGTTCGACCATCTCTCGCCGCGCGCGCCGTTCCTGTTCGCCGCCGCCGTGCTCGTGGGCGCGGGCTTCCTCGCGATGTACTACAGGGCGAAGTACGGCGCGAGCTTCGCGATGCCGCGTGAAGCGACCCCGGTGGAAGCGTGAATCGACGACACACCTTCACGCCGCGCGTGTTTCCGTTGCAAGCGGGGCGCGCGGGGCGAGCGGAGCTCGACGCGGGCGCGATCCTGTCGCGGCTCGCGTCGCGCCGCGGCGTCGCGTGCCTCGACAGCGCGGCGGGAGCCCCGCGCCGCTCCAGCATCGTCGCGTTCGATCCGGTCGAGGGCGTCGATCGCGTCCGCGCGCTGCCGGAACTGCGCGAGCTCGTCGCGCGGCTCGAACGCGAAGGCGGTGACGAGGTCCCCGGTCCGTTCCACGGCGGATTCCTCGGCGCCCTCTCGTACGACTTGGGCGCGGCGGGCGAGCGCGCGGCGCGAGCGACGAACGATCCGTGGAGCTCGCCGCGCATCGCCGGCGGTCTCTACACCGACTTCATCGTGCTCGACGAGCGCTCGCGCGACGCTTGGCTCGTCCTCGACGGTGCGCGACCTGTGGTGGAAGATCGCCGCCGCGCGATCCTGGACGCGCTCGACGGCGAGGAAGAGTGCCCGTCCGCGCCGCATCCCGAAGGCCCTCTCGTCCGTCACACGAGCGCCGCGGAGCACATCGCGCGGATCGAAGCCGTGCGCGAGCGCATCGCCGCCGGCGATCTGTACCAGGCGAACATCGCGCACCGCTTCACGCGCGCGATGGCGGGATCGCCCGTCGACATCTACCGGCGCCTGCGCGAGGTGAACCCCGCGCCGTACATGGCCTACCTCGAATGGGACGAAGGTCTGCGCGCGCCCGCGAGCTCGCTCGCGCGCGGAGCGCTGCTCTCGGCCTCGCCGGAGCTCCTGTTCGAGCTGGAGGACGGCCGCGTGCGCACGCGGCCGATCAAGGGCACGGCGGCGCGCGGGCGCGACGCGGAGGAGGACGCGCGCAACGCGCGCGAGCTGTTCGCGAGCGAGAAGGACCGCGCCGAGCTGGCGATGATCGTCGACCTCGCGCGCAACGATCTCGGCCGCGTCGCGGTGACCGGCAGCGTCGCGGTCGAGGCGTTCCCGCGCCTCGAAACCTACGCGTCGGTGCACCATCTCGTCGCCGACGTCGCCGCGCGGGCGCGGCCCGGCGCGGACGCGGTCGACGTCCTGTGCGCTCTGTTCCCGGGCGGGTCGATCACCGGAGCGCCGAAGCTCGCCGCGATGGACGTGATCGCGGAGATCGAGCGCGCCGGGCGCGGCTTCTTCACCGGATCGCTGGGATTCATCGACACGCGCGGGAACGCGACCTTCAACATCCTGATCCGCACGCTCGTGTGGCGCGGGCGCGGAACGCGCGGCGAGGTCTCGTTCCACGTCGGCGGCGGCATCACGTGGCCGTCCGATCCTGAAGCGGAGGAGCGCGAGACGTGGGCCAAGGGCTCGGCGCTCGCGGCGGCGCTCGAGCCGCTCACGGCACCGATCGAGGCGCGCTCGTGACGTACCCGACCTTCGTCGACGGAGTGATTCATCCGCCCGGGGCGGCGACGATCTCGACCGACGATCTCGGTTTCCAGTCGGGCCTGGGCGTGTTCGAGACGCTCCTCTTCGAGGACGGTTGCGTCTACGACGTCGAAGAGCATCTGGCGCGCTTGGAGAACGGCGCGCGCGCGATCGGCATTCCGGCGCGCGACGTGTCGCGCGCCTTGGATGGCTACGTCGACGCCCTGGGTGCGCGCGACGCCGCCCTGCGCGTCACGCGGACGCGCGGTGTCCCGGGCCACGGGAGCTCGCTCGTGATCGGCGCACGTGATCTCGTGCGCCCTCCCGCGGAGGGGGTCCTGGTCGTGCTCGACCGCACGTGGACCGTTCCCGCGTCGACGGCGGGCTCCATCAAGTCGACGAATCGATTGCACAACGTGCTCGCGCGCGAAGCGGCGCAGCGCGAAGGCGCGTTCGAGGCCCTCTTCTGCACCGAGCACGGCGACGTGTGCGAGGGCACGCTGTCGAACGTGTTCGCCGTGATCGGCGGCGTGGTCGTCACGCCGAGCGTCGAGCGCGGCTGCCTCCCCGGGATCCAGCGCGGCCACATTTTGGCCGAGCTCGAACAGGCCGGGATCCCGGTCCGCGTCGACCGGATCGAGCCCGCCGATCTCGCACACGCGGGCGAGGTATTCCTTTCCAACACGACCGGTCGCGTGATCCCCGTGCTCGAGGTGCGCGGCGTCGTCGCCGGGCTGCCGGGTGCCCGCGGCCCGCGCGCGATGTGGCTCCGCGAGCGATTGCGCAAACGCGAGGAGCGCTACCGAGCGGCACATCGCCGCTAATCCCGCGTGCTCCGGCCGCGTACGTGCCCCTCTCCGACGGGCTTGCGGCTCGGCGCGCGGGTTGCGGTAATGACGCCGCCGCGCCGGCGGCAACCATCGAGTCACGCCCAGAAAAAGGTCACGTCATGTCGCTCTTCCGTCCGCTCGTCGCCCTCTCGCTCCTCGTTCCGATCGCGTTCGCGCCGCCGGCCGGCGCCATCCCGCGCGACTCCCAAGACAAGGTCGACGAGCCGCTGCCCGACAAGCGGCCCGACGTCGCCGAGCTGATCGCGAAGCTCGAAGCCGACGTCGCCAAGAACACGCCCGCGGGCGACAGCGACGCGGTGGGAGACATCGACAAGCTCTACCAAGAGTTCCCGAAGAGCGGCCCGAAGGACCGCATCGCGATCGTGAAGGCGCTGTCGAAGTGCTTCGAGGCGAAGCGCAAGGAGACCGAGGAGGGCGTCCCGAACAACAAGATGTACATCGCCGCGGCGCGGGCGATGGGCGACATGGGGCCGGAGAGCACGAAGCCGCTCGTCGGCTGGGTGGGTCACAAGAACTTCCGCAAGGACCTCGTGCTGCAGCGCTACTTGCTCCTGTCGCTCGGCAAGACGCGCGACAAGGACGGGCTCAAGACGCTGATCGTGAGCTTGGAGAACAAGGACGCGGCGATCGTCAGCGCCGCGGCGGAGGCGATGGGAGAATTCGCCGAAGCTCCTCAAGACGTGCGCAAGGAAGTGTTCGACGCGCTGCTGAAGCCCCTGATGGCGGCGAAGAGCGCGGCGGACGTCGTCTCGACCGACCAGACCGCGAAGGATCGCTTCGACATCATCAAGGCGGCGATCATCACGAGCCTGGGCAAGCTCTCGAAGCACCAGGAGCAGGATCCCGACGAGTGGCAGCGCTGGTGGAACAAGAACAAGCGCGCCGACTGGGACGCGCCGCAGTGACGGGACGCCGCGAGCTCGCGGAGGAGCCTCCCCAGCGCGACTCTCCGGGAAGACGGCGCGCCGCCGGCGCGTCCGAGCGAGCCGTGGTCCAGACTCAAAGCACGCTCGCGGCGATCGCACTCTCGCTCCTCGCCTCGGCCTGTGAACGCGTCGGTGCGGACGAGCCGCCGCCCGCGAGCGTCGCCCTCGAGGCGCGCATCGCCGAGCTGACCGCGCAGCTCGAGCGCTCGCGCGCCGATCGCGACGGAGCGGCGGCGGAGATCCAACGCCTGCGCACGGAGCTCGACGCCGCGATCACCGCGCGCGTCGCGCGCGAGACGGAGTGGCTCCGGTACACGAAGGGCATCGCCGATCTGCGCGATCGCGCGGAGGTCGCGATCCCCGAGTTCGCCGTCGAGCTTCCCGCCGGCGCGGCGGACGTCGAGCCGCCGCCGCCCGAGCCGTCACCGGCGGAACCGGAGCCCCAGCCCGAATCCACGCCGTCGGCGGAGCTCGCCCGGGCGCGGGCCGCGCGCGATCACGAGATCTTCCTCGCGCTGCGCTCGCTCTTCACGGCCGAGCAAGTCCACCTCTACGACTGGATGGAGTCGGGCACGCTGCTCGACGGAGCGACCGGGCCGGTCGTGCTGCGCATCCTCGACGAGAACGGCCGGCCGACGGGCTCGCTCTGCGCCGCGCGCATGCGCATCGAAGCGAGCCGCGCCGCGCGCACGCTGACGCTGGTGCTCGAGGACGGCTACGAGCGACGCGGCACCACGAAGATCCCGTTCGAGAGCCCGGGCCAGGACCCCGACGGCGACGCGCAGGATTCCGCGCCGAAGCACGGCGTGCGGCGCATCGTCTTGCCGAGCGTCGACCCTGCGCCGTGGATCGAAGCGCTCCCGGAGCTGTGCGGCGAGAGCGCGACGGCGGCCGCGGACGACGACGGATTGTGGAACCTCGTGTCGCTCCGCAACGAGCTCAACTTGCTCTTGCGCGAGGACGCGGTCGGCGGCTTCTGGCGCGTCGAGAGCCTGGGCGGCGTGCGCGGCAGCGTGATCCGCGACGTGGTGATCGACCAGCTCGATCGCGACGGGCGTCTCGAGCGCAAGCTCTTCGCGGATCGATTGACCGTGCTGCGCGAGGACCGCGGCGTGCAGCTCCTGCTCGAGTCGGGCGCGCAGCTGCGCGGCGACCGCAAGCTGCCGTTCCTCGACGGCCGCTACCGGATCTTCCTGCCGCGCGCGGACGTCTTGGCGTGGATGGCGCGCGGCGTGCCCGGATTGTCGCCGCCGCCGCACTAGCCAGCGCGCTCCGCGCGCTGGCATCCATCGATTTCGCGTGCCCGCGCACCTCGCCGGTCTGCGCGCTCCGATGGTTGACGCCGCGCGCGCCGGCCGAGATAAAGGCCGCATGGCTTCGTCGGCGGCGGAGAGGCGCGGACCCGAGGAGGACGATCTCTTCTCGCGCGCGGAAGCGGAGGAAGCGGCGCGCGTCCTCACCGTCGGCGAGCTGACCGCGCGGATCCGGGAGCGCCTCGAGGGGCTCGGGCGCATCCGCGTCGAAGGCGAGATCAGCGGCCTACGTCCCGCGGCGTCGGGCCACGTGTACTTCTCGCTGAAGGACATCGACGCGGTGATCGCGTGCGCGATCTGGAAGAGCCGCGTGAAGAGCGCCGCGTCGTTCCGCATCGAGGAAGGGCAGTCGGTGATCGCGCACGGTCGGCTCGACGTGTACGGACCGCGCGGGAGCTACACGCTGATCGTCGAGCGGCTCGAGGAAAAAGGCCTGGGCACCCGGCTCGCGGAGCTCGAGCGCCTGAAGGCGGAGCTGCGCGCGCGCGGTTGGTTCGACCGGCACCGGCCCCTGCCGAAGCTGCCGCGCGTCATCGGCGTCGTCACGAGCCGCGACGGCGCCGCGTTCCAAGACTTCCTGCGCACGCGCTCGCTGCGCTGGCCGCTGTACCCGGTGCGGCTCGCGCACACGGCGGTGCAGGGCTCCGGCGCCGCGCGCGAGATCGCCGCCGCGATCGCGCGGCTCGACAAGAGCGGCGTCGACGTGATCGTCGTGTGCCGCGGCGGCGGCTCGCTCGAGGACCTGTGGGCGTTCAACGAGCTCGCCGTCGCCGAGGCGATCTGGGCCGCCAGCGTGCCGGTCGTCTCCGGCGTCGGTCACGAGACCGACGTGACGCTCGCGGATTTCGTCGCCGACCACCGCGCGCACACGCCGACCGACGCGGCGCAGACGGTGCTGCCGGATCGAGCGGTGCTCTTCGCAGACCTCGACCGCGCGGCGCTCCACTTGGCGCAGGCGATCGACGGCGTGCTCGCGGAGCGCGAGGAGCGCCTCGGCCGCGTCCTGCGGGCGCCGGTGCTGCGCGGCGCGAGCTGGATCCTCGAGCGGCGCTGCGAGGTGCTCGAGCTGCGCGCGCGCGCGATGCAGATCTCGCTCGCCCGGCGGCTGGAGGCCGCTCGCGCACGGATCGAGCACGGCGCGCGGCGGCTCGAGCGTCACCGGCCCGAGGTGGCGCTCGAGCGCGCCGCGTCGCGGCTCGCGCGGATCACGCCGCGTCTCTCCGCGGCGGCGCTCGAAGCGTGGCGCGCGCGGCAGCGCAGGCTCGACGTCGCCGGCGCGACGCTGGAGGCGACGTCGCCGTATCGCGTGCTCGCGCGCGGGTACTCGATCACGCGCAAGCTGGGCTCGAAGGAGCCGCTGACCGCGTCGACGAGCGTCACGGCCGGCGAACGCATCGAGACGCGGCTCGCGACCGGCTCCGTCGTTTCGAAGGTCGAGGCGAGGAACGACACCGCGGGAACGGACGCCGCGTGAGCCGACTCGCGCTGCGCGTGGCCGCCGTGGTCGCCAATTGGAACGGCGGCGACGAGAACCTTGCGTGCGTCGCGTCGCTCTTCGCGCAGGGGCTGCCGCCCGGGGACATCGTGTTCGTCGACAACGGATCGACGGACGGATCGCGCGAAGCCGTCGAGAAGCGCTTCCCGGGCCTGACGATCCTGCGCAACCCGACGAACCTGGGCTTTGGGGAAGCGAGCAATCAAGGCGCAGAGCTCGCGCTCGCGCGCGGCGCCGAAGCCGTCTTCTTCGTGAACAACGACGTCGAGCTGCCGGAGGGCGCGCTCGAGAAGCTCGCAGAGGCGCTCGCCGCCGACCGGTCGCTCGGCGTCGTCGGACCGCGCGTCTTGTACAAGCGCGAGCCCGAGCGCGTGTGGTGCGCCGGGGGGATGCTGACGTGGCGCGAGAACCTGTCGACGCTGCTCGGTCACCGCGAAGCCGACGCGCCGGTGTACCGCGAGCGACGTCCGGTCGATTACATCCCGGGCTGCGCGCTGCTGATTCGCCGCGAGGCGCTCGAGAAGATCGGCCTCTTCGACGCGCAGTTCTTCGCGTACATGGAGGACGTCGATCTCTGCATTCGCGCGCGCGAGGCGGGGTTCGGCGTGCAGCTCGTCGGCGACGTCGCGGCGTACCACAGCACGTCGATCGCGACCGGCGGCGGCTACAACCCGCGGCGCAAGTACATGATGGGGGTCAACTCCATCTGGTTCTTGCGACGTCACGCCGGTTTGGCGCAGTGGTTGCGCTTCTGGATCTACGACGTGCTGAGCCTGCCGATCCTGTGGGCGATCGGCCTGTTTCGCGGCCGCGGCAAGGCCGTGCTCGCGAAGGGGCTCGGCATCCTCGACGGCCTGCGCGGGAAACGCGTGAAGGCGGAGATGATCGAGGAAGGAGCCGGGTGGCTGTGGTGAGCGGCGTCGGCGAGCTATTCGAGCTCACCGATCTCTGAGAGCGCCTTCTCCACGTCGTCCTTCGAGATCTTGCTGTTCTCGCGCACCGCGTCCGCGAAGCCGTCGACTTCCGTCGCCGCGTCCTCTTTCTGCAGCGCGGCCGCGACGCACTTCGCGTGCACCTTGATCGGGCCGTTGCGCACCTGGCCGTAGAACTCGACCGAGCGCAGCACGACGACCCGGAACGCGCCTTCGGCGATCAGTTCACCGCACTGCGCGCACTTCGATCGGCCCGTCGACGCGAGCTCCACGTACGGCGCCTCCTGCTTCTCCTTGCGCTTCTGCTCCGCGACCTCCGCGAGCTTCCGCAGCTCTTCGATCGGTGGTCGCTGGACGCCCGGCGCCGTGTAGTCGCCGCCGTACGCTTCCTCGACCGACTCGATCTGGCGCCGCGCCAAGCAAGTGAGGTGGTGCCAGAGGTACCCCGTGCCGAACGGCCCCTCGATCAAGACGCCGATGCGCACGATGCCCTTGTCGATCGCCTTGCGGCACGTCTTGCACTTCGATCGACTGGAGCGCGCGTACTCGATGCAGTAGGGCGCCAGCTGTTTCTCGACTTCGGACGAATCGTCGGCGTCGGTCACTTCTTCGCTCCCGATTTGGCGCGTCGCGCCGGTTTCTTCTGCGCGCTCTTCGCGTTCGCGCGTTTCGTCGCGTTCGCGGCGAGCGGGTAGTGGCTCTCGCGCGCGATGCGCTCGGCGTCGCGCTTGACGGCGTCCGCGAGCTTCGCCATCAGCTCGTCGCGCCGCTCGAACAGTTGGTATCCCTGGCGCGGGCGCAGATAGCCGCGCGCGGCCGGGTGCTTCTTGAAGAGCGACTCGCGTCCCATGCGCTCCGCCCAGCGCTCGAAGCGCGCGCGCTTCGCGAGCAGCGCCTTCGCGAGGAACGGCATCACGACGGAGTAATCCGCTTGCATGCTCTCGGTCGTCGATCGGAACGA
>CAZQHA010000181.1:0-8696 GCA_964592795.1 uncultured Planctomycetaceae bacterium
GCACGTATCCCTTGCCCGAAGCGCAGCTCGACCGGTTCCTCTTCAAGCTGCGCATCGGGTATCCGCCGAGCGCGGCCGAGATCGAGCTCTTGAAGGAAGCACACCGCCGGCCGCTCGACGCGACGCCGGCGGACCTCGGAGTCGTCGCGGTCACGAACGCGGCCGAGATCCAGTCGCTGCGCAAGCGCGTCCTCGCGGTCGCGGTGCGCGAGGACCTGCCCGCGTACGTCGTCGCGCTGCTCGCCGCGACGCGCACGGACAGCTCGCTCGTGCTCGGGGCGAGCCCGCGCGCCGGCGTGATGATGCTCTTCGCGGCGAAGGCGCGCGCGTTCCTCCAGGGCCGCGAGTTCGTGACGCCCGACGACATCAAGGCCGTGTTCCTGCCCGCGCTGCGCCACCGCGTGGTGCTCGACCCGGCGGAGGAGATCGAAGGCGGGACGAGCGACGCCGCGCTGCTGCGCATCCTCGACGCGCACGAGGTGCCGCGCTGATCCCGACGAGCCGCACGACCGCGGTCGTCGCGGCCCTCTTGGCGCTGTCGATCGTGGCGGCGTTCGTTCCGTCGTTGCGCGTGATCGTCGTCGCGCTCGACGTCGTCTTCGCGATCGGCGTGTGGCTCGACTTCGTGCGCACGCCGCGACCGGATCGGCTCGTGCTGCGCCGGCGACTGCCGTCGCGCGCGGGCTTGTCGCAGAACTTCGTGCGCGTGCTGCGCGTCGACGCGAGCACCGTTCCGGCGGCGAGCGGCCTCGAGCTCGAGGTCCACGAGGAGTTCGCGCCGACGCTCGACGTGCGCGCGCGCACGCTTCTCAGCGCGCGCTCGGGCGCGCTGAGGACCAACGGTGGGGAGGGAATTCCTCCCGGATTCTCCGCGCCCGCGGCGGGGGATCCGACGGGTGGCGCCGACCGCGTGCGACTCTCCGAGTCAGGACCGATCGACATCCGGCGCGTGTACCGATCGCGACGTCGCGGCATGGCGACGCTCGGCGACATGCGGCTGCGCCTCACCGGTCGACTGGGCCTCGTGGAAAGGCAAGCGCGCGTGCAGGGTGCGCAGTCGCTGGCGATCGAGCCGCCGCTCTTCGGCCTCGAGCAGACGCTGCGCCTGGCCGCGAGCGAGCGCTGGCGCGACCTGGGCGTGCGCTACACGAAGCGGCGCGGAGGACTGTCCGAGTTCGAGTCGCTGCGCGAGCACGTCATCGGGGACGACGTCCGGCTCGTGGACTGGAAGGCGTTCGCGAAGCGCGGACGTCCGATCGTGCGCCAGTACCAAGAGGAGCGCGGTCAGGAGCTGATCCTCGTGTTCGACTGCGGCCGGCGCATGTCGGCGACGACGGCGGAGACCGAGGGCGACCGCGAGTCGCGCTCGCCGACCGTCGGCTGGACGAAGCTCGACCACGCGCTCGATTGCGGGCTGCAGATCGCGGCGGTGGCGCTGCAGCAAGGCGATCGCGTCGGCGCGTTTGCGTTCGCCGACAAGCCGCTGGCGTGGATGCCGCCTTCGCGCGGCAACGCGCAGCTCGAGCGATTGCGCGAGGCGCTGTTCGCGCTCGAGCCGTCGCCCGCCGAGTCGAACCTCGAGCGCGCACTGCGAGAGCTCGCGCTCCGGCATCGAAGGCGCGCGCTCGTCTTGATCCTGTCGGACGTCGCCGATCCCTTGACGATCGAGCGCCAACGCGCGGCGCTTGCGACGGGGTCACGGCGGCATCGCATCCTGTTCGCGGGCCTCGACGATCCGGCACTGCGCGCCGCGGCCGAAGGACGGGTGCCCGCGAGCGCGGCCGATCGAGCCGCGGCGAGCTTCCTCGTCGAAGAGCGTCGCACCGGGCTCGCGCAGCTCGCCGGTGTCGGAGTGCGCGTGCTCGACACGCTGCCCGCCGAGGCCGCCGCACCGCTGCTCGCGGCGTGGCTCGACGCGCGGCGGCGGCTCTAACGCGACGTCAGCGCGCTGCGCGTACCTGCCCGCGTCCCCCGAGCACGATCCACGTCACGAGGAAGACTGCGGTCGCAGTCGCGACCGCGAGGCGCGCGGCCGTCGGCGCGTGCGGGCTGACGAAGCCTTCGATCCATCCGGCGACGAACAACATGGGGAACACCGGCGCGAGGAGCTTCCACGAGCGCGCGCTCTCGAGCTTCATCGCGTGGCGCCGCGTCCAGGGTCCGGGCGCGACCCACGCGCGCACGAGCACGAGCGCGGCCGCGGCGGCGAGCACGATCGCCTGCAGCTCGAGCACGCCGTGGCACCACAGGATCGACGAGATCTCCTCGGCTTGGCCCCAGTGCGCCGCGACCGCGGTGTAGGTCCCGAGCATCAGGCCGTTCGTCGACAGGATCCAGAGATAGACGGGCGGCAAGAGGCCCGCCGCGAAGAACAGGACGCTGACGCTCATGTTGTGCGTCATGATCCAGCCCGAGATCTGCGACGACGCGCCGAGCCCGAACGTGAAGTTGCCGCGGAACGGCTCGCCCTGCTTCGTGCTCTCGAGCTGCTGGATCTCGCTCGCGACCATCGCCGGATCCAGGAGCGAGTAGGCGAGCTCGAGGTCGTTGCGCACGGCGACGTACGAGACCGCGGCGAATCCGTAGAGCAGGAGGAACGACGCGGCGAGGATCTTCCACTCCGCGCGGATCGCGCGCGGCACCTCGACCCAGAAGAGCGTCCACGCGCGCTCGACGAAGCTCACCCGCGCGCGCTCGAGGTCCTTGTGCAGGAGCGCGTGCGCGCGCGCCACGAGGTCGCGCAGCTCCGCGAGCCGCGCGGGATCGCGCCCGCCGGTCTCGTACGCGGCGACACGCGACGCGCCGAAGCGGAAGAGCCGCGAGAGCTCGAACAGCTCGGCCTCGGTGAATCGCCGCAGTCCGCCGCTCTGCGCCTTCGCGACGAGCGCGGCAAGCCGCGACAGCCGGCGATCCTCCTCGTCGAGCCGCACCATGGCGGGGCATTCTGCACTGTCTCGGCGCGGCCGAACACGGCATCATGCGCGCGTGAGCACGCTGCTCGTCGACACGTCCGAAGGCGTCGTGCTGCGTCACGACATCGCCGGCGCGGGGAGCCGACTCGCGGCCGGCCTCGCCGACGGCGTGTTCCTCGCGCTCGGGTATCTGTTCGTCCTGCTGACGACGCTGCTCGTGTCGAGCTTCGACCTCTCGGGCGTCTCGGGTTTCGTCGCCGGCCTCCTGATCGGCGGAAGCGTGCTCGTCGCGATCGGCTACCACGTGCTGTTCCATTGGTTGTGGTCGGGACAGACGCCGGGGAAGCGCTGGGTGGGCCTCGCGGTCATGTCCGCGGACGGGTACCCCGCGAGCCCGTTCCAGATCCTCTTGCGCGGCCTCGTGTGGCCGATCGACGTCCTGCTCACGCTGCCGGCTCCGATCGGGCTCTACGCGATCGCGGTCACCGAGAAGCACCAGCGCTTCGGCGATCTCGTCGCGGGCACGCTCGTCGTGCGCTTGCCGCGGGAGCTCGACGGACTCGAGCCGTGGCCGAACGAGACGTGGTCGGCGCTCCCCGCGCGCGTCCTGCCGCTGACGCCGGGCATGGGCGCGCGCCTCGACGCGCAGGACCTCGCGCTCCTGCGCGCGCTCCTGACGCGCACCGAGCTCGATCCGGACGAGCGCCGCCGGCTCTTCGTCGAGACGGCGCGCGCGTACGCGCAGCGCCTGGAGCTGGGCGGCTTCGACGACGCGCGCATCGTGCTGCGCGAGGTGTATCTCTTCGCGCGCGAGATGCTCGCCGCGCGCGCGGCGTGATTCACTCCAGCGACGCTTCGCCGCGCGGATACAGCCGCGCGAGCGTGACCTCGATCTGGATGCGCACGCCGCGCTCGACGCCGCGCAAGAGGCTCGAGCGGCGCGGGAACTGCGCGAAGATCGCGCCGCCGTCGTCGAGCCGCGCCTCGACCTTGACGCGGTCGCCGAGCGGCAGGACGCGCGTCACCGTCGCGACGCCGTCGTCCGCGCGCCAGAACTTGAGGTCGTAGCAACGCACGACCGCGGAGAGCTTCTCGCCCGGCGGGTAGCCCTCGGACGGGATCGTCAAGGCGCCCGCGCGCACGTGGTCCTTGCCCGCGACCGCGTCCAGGATGTTGACGTCGCCGACGAAGCGCGCGACGAACTCGCTCGCGGGCCGGTCGAAGATGTCCGCCGGCGCGCCGGCTTGCTCGAGCTTGCCCTTGTGGATCAGGAGCACGCGGTCGGACAGCGCGAACGCTTCCTCCTGGTCGTGCGTCACGAAGATCGACGTCACGTGCACTTCGTCGTGCAGGCGTCGCAGCCAGCGGCGCAGCTCCTCGCGCACGCGCGCGTCGACGGCGCTGAACGGCTCGTCGAGCAGCAAGAGGCGCGGCTTGGGCGCGAGCGCGCGAGCGAGCGCGACGCGCTGGCGTTGTCCGCCGGAGAGCTGCGCCGGATAGCGCTTCTCGAGCCCGGCGAGCCCCATCAGGTCGAGGAGCTCCTTGACGCGCGCGTTCACCTCGCGCGCCGGAACCTTCTGGACGTCGAGCCCGAACGCGATGTTCTTCTCGACGGTCATGTGGCGGAACAGCGCGTAGTGCTGGAACACGAAGCCGACGCCGCGCTCGCGAGCCTCGATCTGGTCGACGCGCTCGCCGTCGAGGTAGACGCTGCCCGAATCGGCGCGCTCGAGACCGGCGATGATGCGCAGCACGGTGCTCTTGCCGCCGCCGGAGGGTCCGAGCAGCCCGACGAGCTCGCCGGGCTCGACGGTGAAGCTGACGTCGTCGACGGCGTGGAACGCGCCGAAGCGCTTCGTGAGGTTCTCGACCTGGATGCTCATCGCGCTTCCGCCTCGTGCACGCGGTTCTTGAAGAGTTCGAGCAGGACCAAGAGGGCCGTGCTCGCCAGCGCGAGCACGAGCGCCATGCCGTACGCCGCCGACTCTTGGCGCTCCTCGACGGCCGTGTAGATGAACGTCGTCGCCGTCTGCGTGCGGCCGCTGATCGCGCCGCCGAGCACGAGAACCGCGCCAAACTCGCCCAGCGCGCGCGCGACCGTCAACGTCGCGCCGTAGCCCAGCCCGAAGCGGATGTTGGGCAGCGTGACGCGCCAGAACGTCTGCCAGCGCGACGCGCCGAGCGTCGCGGCCGCGCGCTCCTCGTCCTCGCCGAGCTCCGCGAGCACGTACGCGACCTCGCGCAGCGTGAACGGCAGCGTGACGAACAGCGTCGCGATCAAGACGCCCGGCAGCGCGAACACGACGCGCCAATCGAACGCCTCGAGCGCGGGGTGGAACCAGCCGCCGCGGCCGAAGATCAAGAGGAACGCCAGGCCCACCATCACCGGCGAGATCGCGAACGGCAGATCGACGAGCGCGTCGACGACGTTGCGCAGCGGAAAGCGCTGGCGCACGAGGACGAGCGCTCCCGCGACGCCGAACAGCCCATTGATGACGAGGGCCGCGGCGGCGAGTCCGAGCGTCATCGCGAGCCCCCGGCGCGCTTCGGCGTTCGCGAACACGTCCGCGATCGGTTGGAAGCCGCCGGCGCTCGCGCGCGAGACCAGCGCGCCGAGCGGCAGCACCAGGATCACGCCGAGGTACAGGATCACGGCGGCGAGGAGCGCGATCCGTCCGCGCGTCCACGTCTGTCGCTTCTCAGGCATGCGCGACTCCGAGCTTCCGCTTCATCCGCCGCGCGGTGAAATCGAGCGCGAGGACGAGCGCGAGCAGCACGATCGAGATGCCCGCGGCGGCGACGGAGTTGCCGCTCTCGATCTCGCCGAACACGTGCACGGGCGCGGTCAGAGTCTTGAGCGGGATGTTCCCGGCGACCACAACGATCGAGCCGAACTCCCCCAGGGCGCGCGCGAACGTCTGGAGCCCGCCGGCCAGGATCGCCGGGAAGAGCGCGGGCAGCACGACCTTGCGGAACGTCGTCCAGTTCGACGCGCCGAGCGTGCGGCTGGCTTCCTCCTCCGCCGGGTCGAGCTCGAGCATGACGGGCTCGACCGCGCGCACGACGATCGGCAGCGTGATGAAGAGGAGCGCGAGCACGATGCCCGCGGGAGCGAACGCGATCGGGAACCCGGCCTCGGTGAGCGACTTGCCCAGCACGTTCTGCGGTCCGAACAGGACGACGAGCATGATGCCCGTGACGAGAGTCGGGATCGCGAACGGCAGGTCGATCAAGCTCGAGAGCGCGCCGCGGCCGGGGAATCGGTAGCGCACCAGCACCCACGCGGCGCACGTGCCCATCACCGCGTTCACCGCGGCCGTGATGGCCGCGGTCCACAAGGTGAGCAGCAGCGCATTGCGGGCGACGGGCGCGCCGACCGCGTCCGCGAGCACGCCGAATCCCTCGGAGAGGCCGTGCTCGACGAGCACGACGAGCGGCAGCGCGACGAACGCGAGCGTGTACAGGATCACGCCCGAGCGCAGAGCCAGCGCTCCGCGCTCGGGCACTTTCCCTCTCACACTCATTGCGCTTTGCCGGCCAGCGTGCTGGCGCGCTCGAAGGCGCCGCCCGCGCCGAAGACGGTCTTCGTCACCTCCGGCCAGCCGCCCAGGTCGCGGATCGTGAAGAGGTCCGCGACGGGCGGGAACTGCGCCTTCGTCTCGCTCTCCACGGTCGGCTCGACGGGGCGCAGGCCGTAGCGCGCGCACGCGCGCTGCGCCTCGGGCCGGCCCAGGAACTCGACGAACGCGCGCGCGAGATCGAGGTTCCCGTGCTTCCGCGCGTACTCGTCGACGACCGCGACCGGGTTCTCGATCAGGATCGTCGAGGCCGGAACGACGTACTCGTACGTCTTGCCTCCCAATCGTCCGACGATCACCTCGTTCTCGTACGTGATCGCGACGTCGCCGACGCCGGTCTCGAACGTGATCATCGACTCGCGCGCGCCCTTGTCCATGATCGTGACGTTCCGCAGCATGCGGCTCAGCAGCTCGTCGGCGGCCGCGGTGTCGCCGGCCGCGGCGCGCGTCTTCCCGCGCAGCGCGGCGCCGTACAGCGCCGACAGGTTCCACATCGCGCCGCCGCTCGTCTTGGGGTTCGGCGTCAGCACGGCGAGCTTCTCTTGCGCGAGATCGTCCCAGTCGCGGATCGCGCGCGGATTGCCTTCGCGCACGCACAGGACGACGACCGAGCGCGAGACCATCCCCCGCGTGGGGCCGGCCTTCCAGTCGTGCGTGATCAGCTTCGCGTCGACGATGCGCTCGATGTCGGCCTCGAGCGACAGCGCGGCGACGTCGGCTTCGAATCCGCCGACGATCGCTCGCGATTGCGCGCCGCTGCCGAGGTAGCTCTCCTCGAAGCGCACGTCCTCGCCGGTCGTTTTCTTCCAGTGCTCGCGGAACGCGGGCAGGATTTCTTTTCCGTACACCTCGCGCGGCGTCGTGTAGGCGCCGAGCGTCAGCACGCGCTCGCGCGGCTTGCCGGCGGATCTCGAGGCGGTCTCCGTGGCCGGGTCCGACCCGCCGCAGCCGAAGGTCGAGATCGATGCGACGAGGAGCGCGAGTGACAGGCGAAACGTTTGGTTCATGGGGCTCGCGGCAAGGCAACCGCCATGCCGGGACGGGAAATCGCTGGGGCGCCGTGATCGGGTGTTGGACTGCGCCGACTCCAGCACATGACACGGAAAAGCCGTATTATCTGCTGGCCATCCGTGGCATATGACGGAAACGCGAACCCCAAACCTCGAGCTGGACGTGTGGCGAGAGATCGGTCGCGAGCTCGAGATCGAGCGCGCGATCGAGCGACTCGTATCCGCGCTCGCCGATCACTTGCCGGCGGACGTGCTGCTGCTCCGACGTATCGATCCCGATCGATCCGCGCTTGAGACCGCGGCGATCGCGAAGCTGCGCGACGGACCGAGTCTGAAAGCCGCACGCCGCGAGCTCTCCGCGGGTGCGATGCGCGACCTGCTCGGTTGGTGCGCAGCGGGCGTCGCCTGGTCGGGCAGCGTCGGCGATGCTCCGGCGAAGCACGTGCTCGACGAAGGCGCGCACGCCGGATCCGTGATCGCGGGTCCGATCCGCGCCGGAGACGGACCGGGCGGGATCGTGGTCCTCTGGTCGCACGAGAAGCGCGCGTTCTCGTCGGCGCACCTCGGCACCGTGCAGAGTCTCCTCGCGGCGTTCGGCGTCGCGCTCGAGAACGACCGCCGCTGGCACGAGACCGCGCGACTGCGCGAGCGGCTCGAAGCCGACAATCGGGCGCTGCTCTCGCGTCTCCAGCGACAAGACATCGCGGAGTCGGTCGTCGGCGCGGAAGCCGGCCTGCGCGACGTGATGTCGCGCGTCGAAAAGGTCGCGGCCACGAGCGCGCCGGTGCTGATCCTGGGAGAGACCGGCTCGGGCAAGGAAGTGATCGCGCGCGCGATCCACGGACGATCCGCGCGCAAGGACGGGCCGATCGTGCGCGTGAACTGCGGCGCGATCCCGCCCGAGCTCGTCGATTCCGAGCTCTTCGGTCACGAGCGCGGCAGCTTCACCGGTGCCGTCGCCACGCGCCGCGGCTGGTTCGAGCGCGCCGACGGAGGAACGCTGTTCCTCGACGAGATCGGCGAGCTGCCGATGGCGGCGCAAGTGCGGCTCCTGCGCGTGTTGCAGGAGGGGACGTTCGAGCGCGTCGGCGGGCAGAAGCCGCTCGCCGTCGACGTCCGCATCGTCGCCGCGACCAACGCCAACTTGCAGGACGCCGTCGCGCGCGGGTCGTTCCGACAAGACCTGTGGTACCGGA